>JAGVZX010000056.1 GCA_018302185.1 Candidatus Woesearchaeota archaeon | reverse complement strand
TATATAAATTTAATACGTTTATACTAAAACATTATGATTAAAGAGGTGTTGTCTATGTTTAAATCAAAAAAAGCCCAGGGAATGACTTTAAATGTTGTTGTAGTTGCAGCAATTGTGCTGTTAGTTCTAGTCGTGCTTGTTCTTATATTTACAGGCAAAATTGGCAATTTTGTGGGAGAAAGTGAGAAATGCGTCACTAAAGGCGGAACTTGTGTTGCAGCTAAAGATGGATGCAATAGGGCAAACTTAGAAGCACCATTAAACGCTAAATGCTATAAAGCGACTGATCCTAATACTGTAGATGATAGCCAAGTCTGCTGTGTGAAAGTCGGCGCATAATCAATTACTAAATAAATTGCACTAAGTTCAAACTAACTAAAATGAACTCTAAAAAAGCCCAAGGAATGCCTATAAATGTCATCATCATAGCTGTTATTGCCTTGATATTATTGGTTGTTATTCTTGCAATCACATCTGGCAAATTAAAAGTATTTGGAAAGGGTACAGCTAACTGCAAGGCACTTGGCGGGAATTGTGAATCATCATGTCCTCCTTCTGGCAAATCTTCAGAACAATATAAAGAAATAGAAGGTACAAGTTGTAAAGATGAAATAATAGGAAATACATGTTGCATCGCATTATATTAACATGAAATCAAATAAAAAAGCAGATCTCTCTATCCAATTGATAGTTGTTGTTGTTATTGCATTAGTTATCTTAGTTGTTGTTCTTGCAATCACATCAGGCAAATTAAAGGTGTTTGGAAGCACAGCAGCTAAATGTACAGCAAGAGGCGGTGAATGTACTGGAAGGTATGATAGCACTAAACAAGAATTTATTTGTAATGAAGGTTCTGTTTATATTCCAGGCACGGATTGTGAAGATTCGGAGAGAGCATGTTGCCAGCAAATATTCGAAGCTCAGCCATTGAAAAGCAAAAGTAGTACTGTTGGTGTGGATATTCCAGATAAAGCAGGACCTGCAGCTCAACAAGATCGTAGTTTAGGATAGGTATATAAAATGAAAATAACTAAGTCAACAGAATTAGGAAAATCAAAAAAAGCCCAGGGAATGCCGATAAATATAATCATCATTGCAGCAATAGCTTTAATCGTGCTTGTTGTGCTTGTTGTGGTTTTCTCTGGTAAATTCGGTAAATTCGGAACTGGAGTAGATGATACTGCTAACAGCTTCAAGAATATGTGTGAAATACCAGGAACAAGCAGGGAATGCGTTAAGGCACAGAAATCAGAGGCAAATTTAGCGATTGTGAAAAGAAAAGCTCTGGTAGTATCTGTTGTGAAAAATAGGTAAATATACCAAATAATCCTATTATTCTATCTGATTTTTATAACAATATCTTTATAAATTATCCTCTATTCTACGTTCTTTATCATGGCAGAACTGAACTTTAAGGAAATCGAGCTGAAATGGCAGGAAACCTGGGATAAGGCAAAGATATTTGAGGCAGATTCAAAGCCAGGTAAAAAGAAATATTATACCCATTTTACTTACCCTTATGTAAATGCTTATCCTCATCTAGGCCATTTCTATACTTTAATGCGACCAGAAGCAATCGCAAGATTCAAAAGAATGCAAGGCTATAATGTATTAATGCCACAAGGATGGCATGCAACTGGCTCTCCTATAGTGAATGCTGCGCAACGTGTCAAAGAAAGAGAGCCGAAACAGATTCATATTCTTGCAGAGATGGGTATTACTGACGAAGCACATCTAAAAAAGTTCGAGAATGCAGGTTATTGGATAGAATATTTCATGCCAGAGTTCAAGAAAGACTTTAAGCGGATAGGAATCTCAATAGACTGGAGAAGAGAGTATTTCACGACTTCATTAAATCCACATTACGACAAGTTTGTACGCTGGCAATTTAACAAGCTCAAAGAAAAAAATTATGTTAGAGTTGGAAAGTTCCCTGTTGTCTATTGCCCAAAAGAAAATGCACCTGTGAGCGACCATGCAAGAAGCGAAGGAGAGGGGGAAGTTCCTCAGGAATTCACATTATTGAAACACAAATATCAAGATGGCTTTATAGTTACAGCCACATTACGTCCAGAAACTTGCTTAGGGATAACTAACTTATTCATCGGTCCAAATGTCGAGTATGTCAAAGCGAAAATTAACGACAGCAAAAATATTAAAAAAACAGAAACTTGGTATCTTAGCAAAGAAGCAGTTGAAAAGCTTACTAATCAGGAATTTTTAATTGAAATTCTCTCTAATGTCCATGGAAAAGATTTTATCGGCAAACATGCAGAGCTCTTTACAGGAGAAAAAATAATGATCTTGCCTGCAGAATTTTGTAATCCAAATCTAGGCACAGGTATAGTCCATAGTTGTCCAAGCGATTCACCGGATGATTGGATTGTTCTAAAGGATTTTCAGGAAAATAAGAAAGAGTGCGAAAAATTCGGATTAAACCAAGAGGAAATAAAGAATATAGTTGCTAAGCCAGTGCTGCATACACCAGGCTATGGCGATGTTCCTGCAATAAAGATGATCGAGGAGTTCAAGATCAAGACAAGGCATGAATCATCTAAGATTGAAGAGGCAAAAAAAGCCCTCTATAAGAAAAGCTTCTATGAAAGCACTATGAACTCAAGATACAATGACAGCAGATACTTCTCAAGAGATTATTCAGGAATGAAAGTTACTGAGGCAAAAGACAAGATCAAGCAAGATCTGATAAATAAAAATATTGCAGACAGGTTCTATGAGCTTACAGGCAAAGTTGTCTGCAGATGCTTAACTCCTTGCACTGTAAAAATAGTTGCAGACCAGTGGTTCATCGCTTATGGTGATGAAGAGTGGAAAAAAGATGCAACTGAATGCCTTAAGCAGATGAAATTATATCCAGAGAAATCAAGAACACAGCTAGAATATACGATAGGCTGGCTCCATGAATGGGCATGCACTAGGGAAGAAGGCTTGGGGACAAGATTGCCTTGGGACGAGAAATGGCTGATAGAAAGCCTAAGCGATTCAACTATCTATCTTGCATTTGATACTATTGCACATTTACTGCAGAAAGTTAATCCTAAACTGTTGAATGACAAAGTATTTGATTACATATTTCTTGGCAAGGATTCTGAAGAAGCAAGAAAAATAAAAAATATCGATAAAATAAGACAGGAATTTGATTACTGGTATCCTTATGATTTCAATAGCTCAGGAAAAGACCTAATCCAAAACCATCTTACGTTTGCATTGTTCAACCATACAGCATGCTTTCCAAAAGATAAATGGCCTGTAGGCTATGGCATAAACGGCTGGGTCATGGTAGACGGCAAAAAGATGTCAAAAAGCCTTGGCAATTTCATTCTTCTCAGGGATTTGCCAGATAAGTATTGTGTAGATGCATCTTGCATTACTGTGCTTTCAGGCGGTGAAGAGATGGATGACCCTAATTTTGATTCAGAGTTTGCAAAATCAATGAAAAATAAGCTGCAGGCATTGTATGATTTTAGCATAGCAAATTATTCTCAGGAATCAGTTCAACAAACAGAAAAACAAGAAAAAAATCAAACTGCCCAGAAAAAAACAAAAGTAGATGCATGGTTTGAATCTGAGCTGAATTCTGTTATAAAAGACACGACTGAACTTATGGAACTTACCTTATTCAGAAGCGCAATCCAGCGCGGATATTTTGACCTGCAGCAAACGATCAGATGGTATCTCAAGCGCTCATCTAATGATCCAAATAAAAAGCTGTTGAACAAAGCAATTGAAACACAGCTGCTTTTGCTTGCGCCATTTGCGCCGTTTATCTGCGAGGAGATCTGGCAGAAGCTTGGCAAGAATCCTTCAAAGGCAGAAAACAAAGATACTGCTGTTGTAGGAAAGAAATTCATCTCACTTGCAAAATGGCCAGACTATAATGAGAAAAAAATAAAGTCAGAATTAAATGCAGTCGAAAATCTGATACGAAACACTGAATATGACCTTAATGAAGTCATCAAATTATCCAAAGTAGAAAAGCCTGCTTTGATACAGCTGTTTGTAGCGCATTCATGGAAATATTCATTATTTGCAGAGCTTAAAAAGTTAACTTTGGAAACCAAAAACCCAGGACAGATATTAAAGAAAGTCATGCAGCTTGAGCAGTTCAGAAAATATGGCCAGGAGATATCTAGATTTTTGCCTAGATTAGTCGGCTCGGGAAAAATACCAAATGAAGTCCTTTCACAGAAATTGGAATACATTTCATTGCTTGATGCTCAGCAATTTTTTGAAAAAGCCTTTAACTGCAAGTTTGAAGTGATCAAGGCAGAAGACACAAAAGAGCAGAAAGCGATGCAGGCAGCGCCAGGAAAGGCTGCGATTGTTGTTAAATAAATGAGATTTTGTATGGTAAAAACACGTTCATCTTTAGAAGCAGCTGGCTTGAAACAACGCACTGCAAACATCTCAGAAAGAGTAAAGAAGATAGTTGTCTCACCGATTAAAGAGATGCGCATTCTTGCAGAGAAAGTTCCTGGCGCTATCTCATTTGGACAAGGTATGCCTTATGTTGACACTTCTCCTGAAATAAAAGAAAAATTAGTTGCTGCATTGAAGACAAAAGATATCAGCAAATACTCAACAAGCCCTGGACTGCCTGAATTAAGACAGAAGCTTGCAGAAAGAGTTATGAAGAAACGTGGTTTACAGGGAATTCTGCCTGAAAATATTTTAGTTACTGTCGGTGCAATGGAAGGTTTAGGTGCAGCAGTCATGACCCTCATCAATCCAGGTGATGAAGTTATTGTCGTGACTCCAGGATTTTCTTCTCATATTGAGCAGATATTATTAGCAGGAGGAAAGCCTGTTTTTGTGCCATTGATAGAGGAGAAAGGCTGGGCTCTTGATGTAGATGCTTTCAAAAAAGCAATAACAAAAAAAACTAAAGCTATATTGCTCTGCAATCCAAGCAATCCTACTGGCACAGTATATTCTAAAGAAGATCTACAGGAGATTGAGCATCTTGTAGTGAAACATGATATTATCTTAATTCTAGACGAACCATATGACTTCCTGCTTTATGATAATGCAGAGTTTTACAGCCCTGCATCAAATCCTGCTCTTAAAAACAACCTGATTGCATGCTTCAGCTTCTCAAAGGAATTTGCAATGACAGGATACAGGATAGGCTATGTTTATGCAGATTCTGGCATAATAAACCAGATGATGAAGGTGCATGATGCATTCTGCATCTGTGCTGCGAGAATCTCACAGGAAGCTGCATTAGCAGCGCTTAGCATTTCAGATGAATTTACAAAAGACCTAGTGAAAAAATTAGATTATAATCGCAGGCTTGTGATGAAATGGCTTGATAAGATGCCTGAACTCTTTGAATATCAAGTTCCAAAAGGAGCATATTATATTTTTCCAAGGTATAAAACAAGCAACCCTAAGCTTAAGAGCATGAATTCATTTAATTTCTGCCTAAAGCTATTGTATGAAGCAAAAGTAGAAACAGTTCCTGGTGCAGCATTTGGGCCAGCAGGAGAGAATCATATCAGGATGAGCTTTGGGGCAAAGCCTGAAGAGCTAGAAGAAGGGATGAAAAGGTTGAAGAAGTGGGGAGATAATCTAATTCAATAAAAAATATCTTATTTATTCTTTATATATATTCACTAATCCCTGCAAAATTAATATTATTGATAATACAATTAATATTATTATTCCAATCACAAAAACAACAAAATTTGTCTTTAGTATTGATCCTTCTAAAATTAAGCTTGTGGCAACATGTCCAGTAACTCCAATATTACTACCAGGATGATCCTTTATCTCATTTGCCCATATATCTGTTAAAGCTTTAGCGTTATATATTTGTGTATCATAATAAAAATTCTTAACTATTAAATAACCTCCAATAATACTTGATAATAAAATAATAATCCCTATAACTAGTTGAAGCTTACCTATTTTGTTAATAATATTTTTATTTCCCATTATTCAGCATCTCAAAAACTTCACTCACGTTCAGCTCAAAAGCAACCACTGGTGTCTCAATCCCAAAATTAGCAAGCACTTTAGGATGAATCTCACCTATGAATGCAACCTTTTTGCCTTCTTTGTTGTTTTTATTTTGTTTAACTATAACTCTTCCGACTCTTCCTGGCACAAAGCTAGGATGCCCTACAGGAACAATCTCGTTTGGCAATTGCAGTAATTTAAGCAGATATTCTATAACCTGTTTTGCCTGAGTAAAGTCTGCATTGTTGTGGCAGATAACTGCACCTAATCTCTTAAATTCTTCAACACCTGTCTCTTCAGTTGTCAATGATGAGATATTTATTGTGTCTGCATTTGTCTTTTCTTCTTTTCTCTTATCTGCTTTCCTTGCAACTAATCCTATCTCAAAGATATTCTGCGGGAACTCATTATGTTTATTTTCACTTAAAATCCTCAATAAGTTAGGAAGCATCCAGCTTCTGATCGCATTGTAATCTTCAGTGAGTGCATTTGCAAGCTCAACAACTTGCGAGGCATCTTTCTCTCCCAAATCCATCTTATTGACAAGTTCATTCTTATTGCTGATATGGTAAGTATTTGCTTCTGTAAAACCTAATCCTACAAATATATCAGAAACATGCCTGATAAAATTATCCTCCGCATCTTCCTCTGCAATAGTTGCAACTTTAGGTATCTCTGAAGTGAAGTTATCATAACCATAAGCGATTGCAACATCTTCCATCAGATCAGCTTGATGTAATATATCTGCTCTATATGCTGGTATTAATGCAGCTGCGTTATCCGTTTTGTCTATTCCAAATCCCATCTGCTCAAGAAATCCATTAATCTCTTTTTTCCCCAGTGATAATCCAAGCATCCTGTTTATATACTCATAATCAATCTTCATCTTTCTTGGTGCCATATCCGGTACATCAAATTTGCCATCTTTACCAACTTTTTTGTCATCATAAACCATCTCAATAGTATCTATCTTTGCACCCATATCATATAACGAAGCAGCAATTATGTTTATTGCATAAGTTATCACGTTAAGATCTGGGCCAGTGCCTTCTACAAACAGTTCTGTGGTGCTTTCATCTATCTTTCCGACAGTATTAGAATTAATTAAAGGCGGCATTGACATTATTTCATTATTATCATCCACAAACACAGAAAATACTTTCCAGCTCTTACAGATGTGCCCATACTCTTTTCCTTTTGGATGATGCTCTAATATTTCTAATGCATTCATCTCTTTAGTGAAGCCTAATGGCACAAATCTGATCTTCTTTGGTTCAATACCTTTGAATCTGATAGGAAACTTGATCTTTTCGAGAGGGTATAACCCAATACCACCTTTTTTTCTTTTTCTTGTCAGTGTCATGCCTAATTTTTCCTGCAGTTGGATTATCTCTCTTACTTTCTCTGCATCAAGCTTTAATCCGCGAGCAATGAAAGCAACCGCATAAGGCCATTCTTTTGGCAAAGAAGATTCAACAAACAGCTTATAACCAGAAGGGGTTGATTTAAACTCATGCAATCCTTTTGCTGCGCCTATAAATGTCTTGAATGCCCTTCCAAATCCCTGCTCAGAAAGCATGTCTGGCCTATTAGGAAAGACTTCTACGTGGATCTCTTTTTCATCCATACTTTCAAGGTCTGTGCCTATCAAAGCAATTCTGTCTTTGAGCTTTTCTTCAGTCAGCTTTTTCCCAGCTAGTTTCTCAAAAACTGCTCTGTTTAGTGTTACTGTTGGCATAATTCATCACTCTTAATATTAAATAATAATTGAAAATAAAAATTAAAAAGTTTATATCTATACATCAAACTCTTTTGCTAGTCTCGCAAGCTCTTTCTTAGCAGCATCCCTTAACACTAATGTCACTCTTATCTTGCTGGATGCTTCACTGTTTGAAGGCAGATTCTGCATTGTTGTCGGCAATGTAAATTTCTTTGGCGAAGTTGAGATGCCTTCTTCAGTAATGATATATTCGATTGTCAGCGGCTTGACTGCATCAGGTTTTTTATTATATATCTTATACTTTATCCTTAATATTCTTCCATAACCCTTGCTTTCATCTGTTTCAAGTCCAGTGCCATCAAATTCCATAGTTAATTTTCCTGCTTCTCCTCCTATTACAGTCGATGACGAGCTAGAACTGCTGCTTGAGGTTGGCGGAGTTGTTGAATTAGCAGTCTTATTCACTGTTTTAGTTTCAGTTGTTTTTGTATCTGTGGTTGTCTTATTTTCTTCTGTTTTTGTTATTTCAGACTTAGTGTCTGTCTCTTTTTTCTCCGCAGTTTTTGTTGCATCTGGTGCAACTGTATCTGTCTTAGCCTCTCCGCTTAATTGCTGTATCGCAGTCAGATTTCCTTCGTTTGCTTTCATTGAAGAAGTATAGGTTATGGCATAATTAACCAATAAAGCAATACCTACAAATACACCAATGACTATCAAAGCAGTTACCAGGTTTTTAGCAGTCAAATATTTCTTTACCTTCTTAAAATCAAATTTGCCAGAATGCTTTTGGTCTAGGTCATCATACCTGAACTTGTCATCATCAGGCTCGCTGTCAAAAAATGATCTCTTTTCTTCCTTTCTCTCAGATTTTTCTGACCTTGAGTCTTTTTTACTGTACTTTTTATCTTCTCTATGCCTATCTTCCTTTTGCAGGCCTTTTTCTTTTCTGATCTCTTCTCTTATCTTCTCTCTTTCTTTTACCCTTCTCTCAATCTCAAGCTCTTCCTCTACTTCATCCATATTCTTTTTCATATCATCTAATCTTTCCTGCAATTGTGCAATCCGTTCTTCATGATCGTCTTTCATTGGCATCACCTTGGGTGTTATCTATTATTATCTACAAGTACAAAATCGGCTTTATTTATTAAATTTGCTCTTTAATGTTGTATGCAACAATTTTATAGCCGTTTTTATTTGTCTTAACGGATTTGATTTCTTTACCTATTAAATTTGCACTATATAAAACATAAAGATATTTATAAAGTGTCGTTGCTGCAACATTTATCTTCTTCTTATTTAGTTCTTCTATAATCTCATTTATTTCTGCTTTTTTAAGATGCTTTATAGCATTATAAATATCACTAAATCTGACTCTATTGTGGTGATGCAAAGGGAATAACTTCTCAAGCGCATTAAAATTAACATCTTTCAACTGACCTAAAAAGAATAGTATCTTCTTGTATTTTGACGAACACTCCAAAAAATAATCTTTCCATTTTTTGAGTAATCTTTTATCTCTTCCAGAGCTAGATTCAAGGCACCATGCAGATTTATTTTTGTTATAAGTAATCTTAAAGCTTATCTTATCTTTTTTTAATATTTTGATTATATCTTGCATAAGGTAGTTGCTGATTGTTGTAAATGCGATATTCCCATTTGTCTTCATACAGCCATCAAATGTAAAAGCACCTCTGACAAATGCTTTTTTGATTAAGAATGGAGACCTTTTAACAATATTAGGCATTGAAACAGTTAAAGCTTTTCTTCCTGGACTAAAACCAAATATCATCTCAAAATATCTGCATATAACTCTATTTTTTATCCATAGGTTCCAGCAGTGTTCTTCTTCTATATATCTTATATAACTATTGAAATTAAATGATTCAAGAATCTTATCTTGGAGATATTTAAGCGGTTCTTCACTACCTTCTGTGATTTTTATGTAATAATAATTTGAACTTCCGCAGAAATATCCATCTGCAGCAAATGCACCAATCAATTCAGCTAATTCAATTGTCATTGTCTTAACAGCATGTACAGGTTTTGTTAAGCGATTTTTGAAGAATAAGATACTTATGTCGTGATTAATTGAGTTTCTTAAATCAGGGTCTAAATAGTTGCATAATTCCTCAACCACTTTAATCGGCAGAGAACATAATTTATCTGAGTTCTTTAACGCTGTCAAATGTCTTTCTAATGTGCTTTTTCCGCAAGCTAATTTTTTGTACAATGCAGCACTTATATCGCTTTGCTTTGTTATTTCTAATCTCTTGAGGTATTCATCTCTTAATCTGTCTGATTTGAATGTGCACCATAACCAAGAATTAGGTGACTTAGCAACCTTTGCATCTAATTTGAAAAGATCAAAGACTTCATTTTTTTGAGATTTGTTGTAGTTTTTCATATTTTAATCCTATCTAGCCTAAATCTAAATGATTTTCTAAGTTTATAATTGGAAAATTATAATTTATTATGGCTTTTTATCTCAATGAAAAACACAATATCCAAAAAATTCAAAGTTTATCTTAAAAATAGTTTGCTTTCTCTGATAAGTTTAAGGTCATTCTTGTAAATGTCTCTTAGGTCATTAAATTCATAATAATCCATAAGTATCCTTTCTAAGCCTAAGCCCCATGCTAATACTGGAATATCCTTGCCTAATAATGGGACAACCACTTCAGATCTAAATATGCCAGCGCCTCCTAATTCCATCCACTTTTTATTTATTGGATGTAATACCTCTACTTCAGTGCTGCAATTTGTATATGGAAAGTAGGCAGGCCTAAATCTTACTTTCTCATATCCCATCTTCTTAAAAAAATCTTTCAAGTAGCCTAACAGATTCTTGAAATTTGCATTTGGATCTACAACAATGCAGTCTGTCTGATGGAATTCAAACAGATGCTTCCAATCAAGAGTTTCATTTCTAAACACAGTTCCAACAGAGAAAAATTTTGCTGGAAGATCGCTTTCTTTTAATCTTGCAAGAGTCTGTGCAGACAAGACAGTAGTATGTGTCCTTAATACATTCTTTCTTGCTTCTTCTATGTTCCAGTTATATCTCCAGCCAGTGCTTCCAGTATCTCTACCATGTTCATGCGTCTCTTTTATGTTTTTTACCAGCTCTTTTGACGCTGCATTGCTTGGGATATCAGCTAAATTTGGATTTTTGATAAAGAAAGTGTCTTGCATCTCTCTTGCAGGATGATCCTGTGGAGTGAATAATGCATCAAAGTTCCAGAAGCTTGGCTGGACAATATTGCCTTTCATCTCTTTAAACCCAAGATCTAACCATATCCTTTTGACATAATCGATAGCTTCATTCATGAAATGTCTTCTTCCACCAAATACTCTACTTACGGGAGCTTTTATATCATAGCTTCTGAATCTTTTTTCCTGCCAGTTTCCTGTCTTTAGCATGTTTTGTGTTATCCTGTCAACAACTTCCTCATCTGAGATGCCTGCTTTCAATGCTTTCTTGCCAAGATCTGTCAATGATGCAGCTCTTATCTTGTAAAGGTCAACTTCAACAAGCCCTTTTCTTTTTGTGAGATACTGCAGGCATTTCTTCTCTTCTTCGTTTAGGATTTTTACTTCAAATGGAAATTCTCTCTCAAGCAGCTTCTCTTCATCAAATCCTTCTTTGAGAAGCTTTTTTCCTGCGTCTAAGATCTGCACAAGCAATACATTCTTTTCATTATCCTTTCTAACACTTATGACGTTCTTTACCTTTAATATACCTATAGAAACATTTGATTCTTCCTTTGAGATCTTTGCAGCATCTATCACTTCATTTATATCATGCTCTTTAGCATCTTTTAATGCATCAAGAAACCTTCTCTCTGGCAGGTTGTTTTCTTTGTATTTCCTGCCATTTTCTCCCAAGACAGCAAGCTCCTTTACATCCTGCTTTAATATTATCAGTTTCTTGTTCTGGAGCCATTGCAAAGCTCTTAAAACCTCAACTTCCTGAAGCTTAGACTCTTTTACCAAGTCTTCTAGCTTTGAGAACCTATCTAATAGTGGAAATATCTTTCTCTCTAAAGGATGCAAATTATCGATAATTGCTTTTATCTCCTGATCAATGTTGCTTTTATCTGCCATACGTCCACAAAAGACACTAGAATATATTTAAATGTTGTTGTGCAGTTTAAGGATTTTTAATGTACTGCTTTGGTTTATCTATATTATCTCCTGCCTTTCAATATCTCCTCAAACAAAGCCTCAGCAGCTTCCTCAGGGCCTTTTGTCTCATACCCAGGGATGCCTAATCTTGTCCTAAGCTGGCCCACAAATATTCCATTTTTAAATATTGCATCAAAATACCTTTTTGCAATCTTCTCGTGCAGCTCCATATACTGCGCAGGCCCAAATACGTTTGCAAAATATGCAGCAACTAAACCTGTTTCAGTTGTTGTTCCTTTTGCCATCCTCTTGCCTGCTCTAAATACTTCAATGGCTTTTTCAACAGAATCAAACTTCTCAAGGAACGGATGCTCATCATCAACATGCTCATAATTATTTGCATATAAAAAATAATCAATCTTATGGCCGTAGAGAACCTCTTTTAATGTTGTTATCGGCAATACTGCGCGTGCATTTATCTTATGTGGGCTCATAATTATTGACCTGTCTATATTTACTAAAGTATATCCTGGCTGCAGGTCATCTAATCTTACAAATGCACCGGTTTCTGTGCCATATGCTTTTATCACTTCAGTTTTATTGTTAATATTATTATCCTCGTTAGTAATTTCAATCGATCCCATATCATCAAATATTATTGTCATCTCCTTCAGATATTTTTCTCCAATTACTCTAAATGCTTCCAATGACTCAGACTTGCCAGCGCCAGTATCTCCCATTATTATCACATTTGCACGGATGCCGTTGTTCATCTCGATCTTGACCATAGCGCCATGCACAGGCATCCTTCCTTTTTTCATCATCATTGCATTATGTAAAGTAAGCATCATCTTCTTTATGTATCCAAAATATCCGAACTTATCATTAAGAGGGATAGCAGCTACCATCATATCATTCTTATCGTCTTCAAAAAACACAGTCTGGTTGTCTTTGTATCTCTGCATATGTTCTTCAGGCACACCGTACAGAAATATCGCATCAGGTTTTTTCCTTAGTTCAGAATCTTCCACAAGGTCAAAAAGATTTATTACAGATGCGCCTAATCCAATAAACTGCTTATGAAAAAACAAGTGTATCACTAAGTTTCCTACTTTTGCAGGAAAGCAGAGCCAGTCATCAGTATTTAATCTTATATCTTCGATAGGATTTGAATCAACTTTCTTGAACATCCCAGAGCGCTTGTTAAAAGGTGGATCAAGGATCAAAGGAGGCTCTATCAGTATCTGCCTGATAAGCTTCACGTCTTTAAGATTATTATATGTTCCATGTTCGCATTCTCTCTTTGAAGCAATTATCGCAACCTGACACCCAGAAGGCATCTGCCTGTATACCGATAACTTTTCATTTGTTATATTAAATATTATATCTCTGTAGACTTTTCTTACCAGATGGTTCAGGCATTCTATCGTGTTGTTGAAAGTTGTCCATGGCTTTTTGTCTATTGAAGTAGCAGTATCATTCTCTTCATAGCATATCAAAAATCTCTCATATCTTCTCCAATAGTTGTATAGGTTTTCAACAAATTGCTGGAGCAGATACTTGTCATAAAAAAAGTTGGCAAGCGCAGGATATGCAGCTTTTATCTTTTCTGCAGGCATCTCTGAAAGCTTCTGAAGCAGTTCCATAATGCTTTTTTCCTGCAATGCATTATCTGGCTTAATCATATTATCTGAAAATATCTTCAGAAGATTAGAGCTCTTGCTCCTTAATTCATCAAGATACCTTGACAAAACTTCCTTAAAAAGCTCAGAGCTTAACAGCTCAGAAGCTGTCTTGCACATCTCTCCATTACAGGAGATTATCGCCTGCTTTCCATAAAACTCAAAGCTTTTCATAACAATAAGCCCCCCACTGAATGATAATCCTATCCCTAGTTATCCCTGTTTTATATTTAAATGTATAGATAATAAATATGTACCTAGCAAAAATTTACTTAGAAGTTGTAATTAATCTCTTTGCGCTTCATATTGCTTAAACAGCTCAGCAAATAATCTTGGAACTAAAAGCATCTCTTTCTCAGGTGCAACTAAAGCAATTCTCATCTGTGTAGTGCCAGGATTATCCTCTCCTGTATTTGTCTTGTAGAATCCTGCCATAGGAGCGACAAGCAGAGTAAGCTTCTCTCCATCAATCTCCGCACTTCCAAAGTTTGCGCAGTAATCAACAAAATCTTTTGCATTAAAACCAGATTTTGCGATCTTCCTTACATCAACAACTGAGTAGATGCTTGATTCAGGCAAAGATACGACAATGCCTGGTAATAGATTATTGAAATCTGCATGCATCTGCTTCATAATTTTGCCATAATAATCTCTCTGCTGCGCAACCCAAGACTGAAGCTGAGCTTTTGTCTGGGAATGCAAGCTTTCAACAATATGCTGGTCTAAGACAGAAGCACATAAGTAAGTTGTACTAAATGCAACTGACTGCTCCTGGAAATATTGGTTGTCTGTCACCAAAGCGCCCATCCTTAAGCCGCAGGCATTGAAAACTTTTGACATTGTCTCTAAACTTATTCTTATCTTTGCTTCCTCGATGCCAGGCACTTCCTTGTCTGTCATGTTCCAGACAGTAGGAGCTTGAGGATTAGCAGCTAAGCTTTCACTTGTATAATATAATCCACGGTATGCTTCGTCGCTAATCAAGAAAATCTTATATTTTAAGCAAAGTTTTGCATATTCATTTATTATCTCTTGCCTCATCAATTGTCCAGACGGATTATCATAGGGTATGATCACTAATGCACCTGGCTTATGTCTCTTGATCGCTTCCTCAACTTCATTTACAGAAACATCTGTAAATTTGCCGTTATCCTGCAAAGTTCTTCTGACAGAAACTATCGATCTTCCTGTCTCTTTTGCAATCGAAAGATAGTTTGTGTAGATTGGATCGATGACAAGCAAAGGCTTTTCATTACTGCCTGGATCTCCGCAAACTCCTAACATTGCAGTCTTCATCAATGTAGAACTTCCATCTGTGGTAAAAGCAAACAGTTTTAGTTTTTGGCTTATTTCATTTGGCAAAAATGAGGTGACTATATTTATGAATGTTTCATTGCATACGTCTCTTCCGACAGTCTCAGAATAACGCCAATCACCTAACCTTAAATCCTTATCTTCTGGATTTAGATATCTTTGGATCATCAATGGATGTGTCTTCAAAGAGACATTGCCTATCGCAACATTGATTGCTTTTGTCAATGGCTTTCCAGCTGCCTTATCCAACTCATTCCTTTTCCTGAACTTGATCTGTGCAGTCCTTATTGCAGAAGGCTGGATGCCTTTAAAGAGTTCACTTACCTGTGCGATTCCTTGTGTCATGATAAATAGAGAAGAATTATCGGGTGTTTTTAAATTTTATTGAATTAAAAATGCGAAATGACAATATTTAAATAATAGATATTGTTTCTGTTTTTCATGGATGAACCTACTCAAACTTTAGAGCATGCAGTATATACTGGCAAAGGAACTTTTAAAGTAAGTGAAGCTCCTTTTGATATTCCTGGGAATCTTATAGGTAAGGACGTTCTTTCTATCACAAAAAGAACAGTAGATGACTTGCTTACAGAATTGCAGCAGCAGGGAATTGTTATTTATGCAGATCAATCAACACAAAGAGTTATGTATAAAACAGGCACACGCAAAAGCTTGCCATTAACTAAAAAACCAAGTCAAGCAGCAAAGCCTGTTGCTTATAGGTTGGTCGGTGACGGTATTGAAATAGTTCTTGAAAATTATAATCATGGAAGCGGAACTACAGATGTAGATGTGCGTACAAATCAACCACTCATCGGCGGAACAGTAGATACTGATGCAGGAATAGATGTGACAGTGAAGTTCGATGACAGGTATAAGGCGGAAGAAATACTTTCTAAATTAAATACAGCACTTACAAGATTTTATGATGGTTATGTTGATCCTGCAATAGCGGCGATGGTTAATAGTGGAAGTGCTGATACTAGTAGCTTTATTGCACTTGAAGCTGCTAATAAAGCAATTCTAAATTCTAGTCGCCAAGGTACTTCTGCTACAGGTGTGGTTCCACAAAATGCATCACCTGCTGCAGCATCTAAACCAGCTGATAACAATCCTGCGCCTTACTTATAAATCTTAGAATAAAGTTTAATTTCTCAATACTCTCTTTTACAGCTGCCATGCACCTTAACTGTGAAGCTCTTTTCAACTGCAGCGATGGCTTCCCTGATGATGTCATCTTCCTTATGCCCAAATATCTCTACCAAAAAGAAATAATCACCGAACTTGCCTTTGCTCGGTATGCTTTCTATCTTTGACAGATTTATGCTGCGTTTTGCAAACTCTCCTAATAAAGAATAAAGTAATCCTGGCTTATCAACGCTTGGGTAGATAGAGAGTGTTGTACGATCTTTACCTGTGCTCTTGGTATCTTTCTTTGAAATCACAACAAATTTTGTTGTATTATACTTATTGTCCTGGATATTCTTCATAATCAGCTTTAACTTGTATTTGTTAAGAGCTAATCTTGGCACGATGGCAGCAACACAAGAATTTTCATTGTTTTTGCTATCATTATTTATCTTGTTATCACTCTTATTTTTTTTATCGCTGTTATAATCATTGCTCTTTTTATTGTTGTTCTTATCATTATTTTCATTGGTCAAATCCTTCAACAATAACATTGCGCTTTCCCCATTGCTTGCAGTATAGACAACCTTTGCTTTCTTCATGTTCTCTCTAATGAACCTTTCACACTGCGTATATGCTTGCTGATGGCAGTAGAGTTTGGTTACTTCTTTTGCTTTCAGGCAGTTGCCTGCTAGATTATGGTTTATTGGTATCAATATCTCCTCAATTATGTTCAAGTCAAATTCGCTCAATGCATCTACAGTGAACCAGATAGTCCCAGAGACAGAATTTTCCATCGGCACAATACCATGTGTTGCCCAGCATTTCTTTACTGCTTCAAAGATATCATAAATAGTATTGCAGAACAATAAGTCGTCTTGTGTAGGATATTCTATGAATTTCAATACAGCTTCATGCGAAAATGTTCCTTCTGGGCCTAATGTTGCGATTTTCATATCATCTTACCTAATTTACCAACTCTTTTACATCCATCTTTAATTTCGGCAAATGCTTCTTTGCATGCCTGTGCACATGCGCAAAAATATACCTTTTAATGAATTTTGGGAGTATCCACTCGACAAATCTGCAGTGCCTTTTTAACCTTTTATATAGTTTCTTATCTCCTTCCCAATTCTTCATGACAATCTTCTCATCCAGATTTTTAAGGACATAGCTTAGTGTCACTAATCCGATAAATAAGTCATCCATATACCCAGTAGGTATAAAATCAGGAATGATGTCTATGGGAGAGATAAAATAGATCAGATATGCATAAAGGATGTGTTTGATATTTTTTGGCACTTTCTTGTCCTTTATGAGATTTTTAACAAGCTTTACAATATTAAAGATCAATCTGCTTTCATCTTTAGCAGTATCTATAATGTTTTCAGCTTTCTTTATGATTAGGTTTTGTTTCATTCTTAAACACTTTTACTCATCTTTACCAATGTGCCTACAAACTTCTTTCTCACATCTGGTGCAAATTCATTATATCTTTGGATCGTCCTGAACAAAGCATCTGAGTCTGTGCCGACTATCCTAGCAACCTCTTTCATGGTGTCATAACTGTATGTTGAAAGCTTTAAGGCAGGCAAATTCATCTTATTGACTGTCCTTCCAACTAAATGCGTAATTACCTGGATGAATGCCATCTCCCTATCATGTTCTTGAGGAGTCAACTGCATAACCTTTAGCTTTAGTTTATTTTTTAAAAATGAAACAAACTCTTTCAGATTCTTTGTTCTTACTCCATGAACCATTATCTTCCTTCCTTTTATCCCGCCTTTGCATGAATGAGGGCCAAATAATGGATGCGTGGCAATAATCTCGCAATGTCTTGGCAAGTATTTTTTCATCAATCTTACCGGCTCAACTTTTACACTGCAGACATCAATAACTAAAGCGCCTTTTTTTACATATTTAGAGATCTTTTTTACAACAGGCTTAAAGTGTTCCATGTTAACAGCAATAATGACAATCTCTTTAGATGCAGCTTCCTTCAGTGAAACTTGCTTTACTCTCTTATCTTTTATCTTCTTCACATCATACACGTAAACTTCAAAATATGGGTTAAGAAATCTGAATATAAATCTTCCAAATGCGCCAAAGCCGATTATTGAGAGTGTTTTTTTCACTTTTTACCTCTTTTATGCAATTTTTACTCTTATCTTCAATATCAAATAAGAACATTAGCTATTCTCAGCATTTCTTCTCAGCTCATCTATGGCATTTTTCCTGTCTTTCTGAGTGAATATTGCGTTGCCAGCAACAAATACGTTTGCACCTGCTTTAGCTGCAATCTTTATCGTCTCTGCATCAATGCCGCCATCAACTTCAATATCAAGAGAAGGCTTTAATTTTCTTAATTCCTTGATCCTTGGCACAACATCCTCTATAAATTTTTGCCCTCCAAAGCCTGGAAATACTGTCATCAATAATACCATATCAACATCATCTAAAACATCTTTAATCAAGCTCAATTCTTTGTCAGGGTTTATAGAGATGCTTGCTTTGCAGCCAAGCTCTCTTATCTTTTTTATCAGGTCTTTTCTTTTTTCTTTAGGAACAACTTCTCCATGGAATGTGAGGTTATAAGCTCCAGCTTTTGCAAATGCCTCAACATATTTATCAGGTTCTTCAATCATCAGATGAACATCTAAAGGCTTTTTTGCCTTGATGCTTTTTACGATAGGCGGCCCGATAGTTATATTTTTTACAAAATGCCCATCCATAACATCAACATGGATAAGGTCAGCAGAATCTTCAATTTCTTTGATCTCTTGGTTTAATTTTCCAAAATCAGCAGATAAAATGCTCGGTGCAATCTTAATTTTGTTTTTTACCATTTTATGAATTGTGTTAACATTTACTATATTTATTCTCAATCTCCTGGAATTTATCTGCCCTTCTCTTATGCCTTTCGCCGTCTTTATTGTTGCCCTCGAAGTCAGTAGCCAGAAACTTCTTGACAATCTTAACTGCTTTATCATCGCTTGATACTCTCTCACCTAAGCAGACTATGTTTGCATTGTTATGCTTTCTTGACATCTCTGCATCTAATTCATCGCGACATAAAGCTGCTCTTACTCCTGGTACTTTATTTGCAGCGATTGACATTCCGATACCAGAGCCGCAGACAAGAATGCCAAAATCTCCTTTCTGCTTGTTATCACTTTCTACTACTTTTTCACCAACTTTGACAGCATAATCAGGATAATCAACGCTTTCTTCGCTATTTGTCCCTACATCAACTACTTTATAGCTGTTTTTATTCAGAACTTCTTTTAACTTCTCTTTTAGCTTAAAGCCTGCATGATCACTTCCTATAACTATAGTTTTCATAACCTCTAAGTATAGCTAAGAGTATAAAAAAGTTATGGATAATCGGCATTGGCTAGAATATGAGCAATAATCTTCAGAATTTCTTTTGCCAAGGTTCAGGTAATAAGTTTTTCAATCTTGTAACTCTGTCTTTATCAAGAATCACTTCAGTATCATAATTTTTCTCATCAATCTCATACATGAATTCTCTACATCTTCCGCAAGGCGGCAAAATTGTTCCATCACCACAAACTGCAACAATCTTTTTAATCTTATATTCCTGCTTCAACACCATACTGGCAATAGCACTATGCTCTGCACAAAATCCGACGCCGCAACAAGCATGAATGCTAACTCCGAGATAAAGATTACCTTTCTGAGAGATTAAAGCACAGCCAACTTCCCCAATCTTTACTTCAAATGGTGATTCATGCAATTTAGTAATCTCTTTTGCTTTTCTGATAAGTTGTTCGTTTGAAAATTGTCTCATAGTCGTACATTAGAGTTCGTCCCTTTAATAAATTTACTTTTTTCAATTTCAGTTTTAACAGAATTTCACTTGCTTTTCATTGCATCAATAAATACAGATACATCATTTTTCATCTTCTCTTTATTGCCTAGATTCTTCTCAATGAGCTTAACAACAGCGCTTCCGACAATAGCTCCATCTGCTCCTGCATCTATAACTTCATTAACTTGGTCTTTATTGCTTATTCCAAATCCAACACAGAGCGGCAAAGTTGAGTTTTCCTTGACTCTCTTGATGAATGCACCAACATCCCCAGAAAATTTATCTCTTGCGCCAGTGACTCCCAACACACTTACTAAATAGATAAATCCAGAGGAAAGCTTATTGATCTCTTTTATCCTTTCATTGCTTGACGTCTGGGTGACAAGAAATATTTGGTTGATCTCATTCTTCTTTGCAGCATCAAGGACTAAGCTAGATTCTTCCAATGGCATGTCTGCAATCAATATGCTGTTTACACCTGCTTTTTTTGCATCTGAGTAAAACTTTTCAACACTTCTTTTATAAACGAGATTGCAATAGACTAATAAGCCGATAGGAAGCAGACATTCGTTTGCACTTTTATTTGCATATTCTCTGATCTCAGCAATAAATCTGAACGCATCAGCTACTTTAATGCCAGAATCTAATGCTCTTTTATCTGCTGCCTGGATTACAACACCATCAGCAACAGGATCACTAAAGGCGAGTCCGAGTTCAATAGCATCTGCTCCAGCATCAATTGCTTTCTTTACAACAGCTAAGCTAGTTTCATAATCAGGATCTCCAATTACAAAGAATGGAATAAATGCATATTTCTTCTGTTCTCTTAATTTTTTGAATAGCAAATTATACTTTGACATATCACTTCACCAAAAACTCCATTTGCTCTAGATCTTTATCTCCACGTCCAGATAAATTAATTACGATTATAGGATTTTTAGTTTTTGTCTCATTTTTATCTAAATTATTCTCTTTATTATTAGCATTATCCTCTTTCAATCTTTTAGCCAATTTCATCGCATAAGCGATCGCGTGAGAGCTTTCCAATGCAGGCATTATGCCTTCAACTTCAGACAATAGTTTGAATGCACCAATCGCTTCCTTGTCTGTTATGCTCTCATAGTCAACTCTTTTGACATCCTTCAAAAAGCTGTGCTCTGGACCAACTCCTGGATAATCCAAGCCAGCAGAAACTGAATGCGTCTCAAGGATCTGCCCATCTTCATCCTGCAAAACATATGACATGCTTCCATGTAACACTCCAACGCTTCCTTTATTCAAGGTTGCACCATGCTTGCCTGTATTCAATCCATGGCCTGCTGGCTCTACACCAATCAATTTTACGTTTTTGTCTCCTAAAAACTCATTGAAAATGCCAATAGCATTGCTTCCTCCTCCGACGCAAGCTATCACATAATCAGGTAATCTTTTCTCTGCATCTAAAATTTGTCTCTTAGCTTCCTCTCCGATCACTTTCTGGAAATGCTTGACTATCGTTGGATATGGATGAGGGCCAGCAACTGTGCCAAAGAGATAGAAAGTATCTTGCACATTAGCGATCCAGTCTCGCAAAGCTTCGTTGATAGCATCTTTTAATGTCCTGCTTCCAGATTCAACAGAAACAACTTTTGCTCCGCAAAGTTTCATCCTTAATACATTTGCTCTCTGCCTCTTTATATCTTCACTGCCCATAAAAACTTCTGTTTTTATTCCAAGCAAAGCGCCGATCATAGCAACAGCTGCGCCATGCTGTCCTGCTCCAGTCTCTGCAATTATCCTTTTTTTGCCCATGTATTTTGCAAGCAATCCCTGACCTAGTGCATTGTTTGTCTTATGCGCACCGCCATGCAAGAGATCTTCTCTCTTCAGGTAAATTTTGCAGCCTGCAATCTTAGAAAGTCTTTCAGCATAATACAATGGTGTTGGTCTTCCAGCATAGTTCTTTAGCAAATCATTTAATTCATCATTAAATTTCTTGTCATCTTTATATCTAATGAAAACTGCTTCAAGCTCTTCTAATGCAGCAACTAGAGTTTCTGGTACAAACAATCCTCCGAACTTTCCAAATTTTGTGTTGAGCTTCATTTACTTCACCTTTGCAAATAATTCTATAAGTTTGTTTTTGTCTTTTTTTCCAGGTGAGGTTTCAACACCTGACGAAATATCGATAGCAAATGGGTTATATACTAATATCTTTTCAATATTGCTTGAGTTTATTCCTCCAGATAAAAATACTTTCTGTGAAAAACTTATTTCAATATCTTCTAATCCTTTCTTTAAATCAACTAACTTATTCCAGTCAAAACTCTTGCCTGTGCCACCATAAGCATCTTCTGAATAAGTGTCAAGCAAAATGTAATCTGCGCTATTAATTTTGTTCTTAATCTCAGCAATTAAGTCTGTGTTATCTCTTACTCTGATCGCCTTAATTATCTTTGTTTTTTCTAACTTTTTTTTCAGTTCAATAACAAATTCATCGCTTTCATTGCCGTGTAGCTGTACAATATCTAATCCAAGCAGATTTACTTTCTCAACTATTTTTTCTATCTTCTCATTGACAAAAACTCCGACTTTCTTTACATCTGCAAACTTCTTGCTTAATTCATCACAAATCTCTTTTGCCTTAACCTCATCTACAAACCTCTTGCTTTTGTCATAAAAAATCAATCCTATGAAATCAGCGCCTAATTCAGCAGCTAACAAAGCATCTTCTCTGTTTGTTATTCCGCATATCTTTATCTTTGGCTTATTATTATTTTCATTTAAATTTAACAATTCAATAAACTTATCCCCCATCTTATCTAACTCCAACTTCATAAAAGAGCTTCCTATCAATACAGCATCAATCGCATTTGGCAATGCTCTAATATCCTCTTTAGAACTTAATCCAGACTCAGCAATTATTGCAACATCTTTATTTTCTAATTCACTCTTTATCATCTTGCTCAATCTGTTTGCATTATCCTTATCAACAATTAAGGTATCCAGATTCCTATTATTTATCCCTATTACCTCAACATCAAAATCTTTGATCCTGTCAAATTCCTCTTTATCATTAATCTCGACGATGCACTGCATCCCCAAGCTTTTTGCAGTCTCTAAGAATCTTTTTATCTCATCATCCTTCAGGATCTTAACTATCAGCAAGATAACATCTGCGCCATAGCTTCTTGCTTCATAGATCTGGTATTCGTCTATAATAAAGTCTTTTCTTAATATCGGCAATGAAGTAAATCTACCTGCTTCTTTTATGTCATCTAAGCTTCCGTTAAAGAACTTCTTATCTGTCAATATTGAAATTGCGCTTGCATATCTGTTATAGATCTCTAATACGTTTTTCAATTCCTTCTGCTTAGCAAAGTTTCCAAAGCTTGGAGAAGCTCTTTTGTACTCTG
>JAGVZX010000055.1 GCA_018302185.1 Candidatus Woesearchaeota archaeon | reverse complement strand
CTCCTTAAAAGATGATTCTACGAATTTGCCTGCTTTTTTCATGGCATATGGAATTGACTTAATCTGCATAAAAGAAATGCGCGTGGGGGATAAAGGAAAGATATCAGATTTTGTCAAAAGGCCTGAGATACTGGTACTAGATCCAGATATACTAATTTTGCATGCCAGGCAATCTACTAATACTGACGCAGACCTAAGAAATGCTCACCCCGCAGGATCATATTTTTGGATGGATCCTAGGCAAGAAAGTGATGAGGGTATAGGGAGATATGAACTTAGTAGGAGAACTCATTCAATTGTCGGTGTGTGCAACGGTCAGTTAAATGACAAGCCAAGTCATGAAGAAGAGCAACGTGAGAAAGGAGTTATCATCTCCACTCAATGCGACACACAAAATCATGTTATAACCATTGGTATGAAGATACAAGAGAAAGTAAGAGACCATAATTCAATAGGCCAATTAGTTGAAGTATTAAGCACATTGCATGCTGAGGCATCTGGTCCACATATTTTACCTGCTGTTTTTGACGATAAATTTATTCTACTGACAGATAGGGGCGGAGAAAGGCCAGGATTGATCTATACCCAAGATGGTGTTACGGTTATCGCTTCTCAAGTAGATGCAATAGCTAATACCTTTGGCGGGAATATTGATGCAGCTATGCCAATACCTGTAGGAAGCCAAGCTGCGATAGTAATTCAACCGTATAAAGGAAAAGTTCAAAAGAGAGAAACCCCACTTTCTGAAATTGTTTCAGAACCTTCAAAGCCAATACAAGTGATACAAGGCGGCGGAGAGAATAGCAGGAATTTGATAATTGTAGATGCATCGCAATTAAAAGGAATTCCTATTACACATCCTGATTTCTATAAGCTTATGGAGCAATTATATGGTATACATTTTGATCCAACTAGTTCACGACAAAGGGATCAAGCAGTTTATAAGCGACTTGAAGAAGTTAGGGCAAGAGCTATGCAATTTGGAGCAACTTCTGATATCATGCCGATGGGAGGAGCAATCCTAAATCAAGTTTTAAAAGATGCGATGGCTGCAGGAGCTGACGTACGAATAGAAAATCAAATCGGAATAGCTAATTTAGGGATTTTGCCATTTCTTACAGGAAGTCCTTATATGACGGTTACAACAAACGGTGTATCAGGAAGAAAATTACTCTGGTTCACAGATGGTAGCCTAAGATGGAAGCAGTATGGCAGTATAGATGAAGAAGGATGCCAGGGGTTAGGGCCACATGCCAAAGTTTATATCAGAGGAAACGCACAAACTAATTTTGCTATCAAATCTCGTGGAGGAATATTTTTAGATGGCCATGCAGCAGCTAATGCCTTTGCAGGCGTCCATAGTGCTTCAGAAGGAGAGCAAAATAGGTTGGTAGAACCTGTTCCGATGAAAAGTTTGGTTGGGATAGTAACAAATTATACTGTAATCGGTGGAATTACAGATTATAAGCCAGGAGATACGATGTATGAAGGCATCGGTATTATCTGCGGTAATAGGTATGGCAGAGAAGACAGAATATATCCCAGGGAATGTGTTGCTATGGCTACAAATAATCAATATGGCATAGTGTACTTTAATAGTGCAAGAATTCCTGAAAATATAGGACGAGGCACAATTTGCGTTCCATTAATAGCAGAAGATGAGTTATTAATGCGTGCTATAATCCAGGATATTGCAACTGCACATAATCTTCCAATAGCTTATGTTGAGGAAAGATTCGGTAATTTGCAGGATTATCTTAAGATCATACCTAATCATGTTACTATACGTGCTAGTGCAGATGGTACCACAAAGAAGGATGAGTCAATAGAAGTCATATTGACAGGAACAGAATTATTTACACAGCATCTCAGGGCTGTTCAAGATCCTCAACAATTAGGATTACTGCCTGATTTTGTTGTCACGCCTAATATATTCCCATTACTGACATTGCCTCAAGATACGCAAAGGTATTTGGTTGAGAGAGGCTTAAGAGTTGTTGAGTATCCTGTGACTCCTTTAGAAGGAGCAGGTAGAGATTAATTCTTCGTCAAGAGCATTAAATAAATCAAAAACTTAAAACATTAAATAACCATAAATTAAATGCCCTCCTACCTTGACTAAAATCAGAATACATCAAAACATTAAAGAAATAAACATTAAACCATAAAGAACCCCCAAAGAAATCAATGATAAATAAAAAGAATCCGAAAAACAAAGAAACATAAAGAAAACCAAAAAAACATTAAAGAAAAAACAAAAAGAATAAGAAAAACAAAGAAAAAACAAAAAAGATCAAGCAATCGCTTAATCCCTTCTTCTGAAAAGCATTCCGAACAATGCGATTGCTACAACTACTACAACTACGTATAATAGTACTACCAATCCTGTTCCATAGCTTTCTAGGAAGCCTGGTGCTTTCTTTGCGCTTGAGCTCAAAGTTACTGGAGGAGCTGTCTTGACTGAAGCTGCGCTTGTAACTGCTGGAGCAGCTGGCTGTACTGTTGCTGCTGCTGCAGTTGCCTGAGCATCTGTCTTCACTTCAACAACTTCCTTCTTAGGCTCTTCTTTCTTAGCTTCAGCTTTAGGCTCTTCCTTTTTCTCTTCGCATGCAGCTACTGTCAAGTCAACAGCTTCTGTCTTAGATTTTGAATCTTTGTCATATGTTACATGCATTGTTAAAGGATAAACGCCTGGAGCAAGCTCTTTAGCAGTTGCCACTTTGAACTTCTTTGATATCTTTATGTCATCATCGTTAGCGCCTTCAGTTAATTCAAATGGCCCTACTTTTTGCTTTAATCCAAGAGCTTCGTTTGAAACTTCTAGGTAAACATCGTCTTCATCTTCTTCGCCTTGGTTAATCAAGCCAACATCTAATTCAGCAGCTCTTCCGCAGCTTACGCTTGCTGGAGTAAGCACTTTTCTGTATATCCAGATATCATGCTTGTCTTTTTCAACTTCAACCTTGAATGAGGTGTTTGCTGAGACATCAAATGAGTTTGAGCCGTTTACTACTCTTCCCTTTGCTGTCAATTTTACATTGTATGTGGTTGCATCAACTTCCAAAGGCACATCAAAATTGAATGTTACTTTCTTGTCATCTAGTGCATCTAGGTCAAAATCATCACTTTCATCATCTAGGTCGTCATCATCATCGATGCCATCTATAACAACTTCAACGCTTACGCCTTGGATCTCGATCTTCTCTGCTTCGGTAAAAGTATTCTCAACAGTTACCTGGAACTTAAGCTTTGACTCAGGTGCAACATTGTCTGCAATGCCGCCTGTTTCGCTGACGCCAGAATCCTTCTTGCCGTCAACATATGCTTTTACTTCCTTAAATTTTAGCTCTCCTGCATGTACGCTTGCAGAGACCAATAGAACTAATACCATCGCTAAAACGCTCAATATTGTTAGTTTTCTCATTTAAATCCCCCCTACTGTTTATAGGTTATTATAATTCTTTAATATTTGCTGTTATATCGATAGCCACTCTTCAATAGCTATAATTATAACTGGTTGATGGGTAAAAACGAACACCTATATATAAAGGTTTCGCATATTTGCTATTTTAGAATAGTGAAAATCCGTATTTCATTTTCGCTCATATCTTTAATATAAACTAAGAAGCATTCTAATTATACAACATTTACTTTCCTCTTCTTATACGCTTCTGGAATAATCTCATCAAGCAACTGGTCAATCTTCGTAACTGGCACACCCCCCACAGTTCCGCGATATCTTGGGTTTGCCCTGTCATTAACCCATGGATGTTCCCAGCCTTGGGTTGTTGCGATGAATTCTCGCGCAAACTCATCTCCAAACTCAAGGCATCCTGCCACTACTACATCCAGATATGATTGAGCGATAGGACAATCATCTGATGGGCTCCCTGGATTTTTTGTTATATACATCAATACGTCACCCTCTGCAGGTATCTGTATTCCAGTCAAAACTTCTATAGTTTGTCTTTCAATTTGAACTTGCTCATATCCATGTTTTAATTCACGTTCATCAAACTTAGCTAAGCCACTTTCAGTAACAGGAACAATTACACCATTACAAGTACTCTGAGGGACATAAATTACTCCGAGTCCTGTCTGATGATAATCAGGCACAACTATATTCCATTCTCTTTGAACACCCTTTATTCTGACAGGGATAGGCTTGCCAGTTTCACTTGTACCTGTCCTGCTCTGTGTATTGATCAGGCTTCCATATCCGAAGATGAAATGTTCGACCATAAACAAGATGAAATGCTACCGAATTAATAAAATTATTGCAAAATAAATGAGAACTTAATCAACTCCATAACCTACTTTTCCATAATATTTAAAATTATGCTGCATTTTCCAACAATTAAGATGCAGCTAAAACAAGAAAAAACTTTTGAGGATTTAGGATTAAGAGTGCCAACAATACTGTTGCCAAGGCAAGGCATTGATTTGGAAAAGTGGGCAGTGGTTGCTTGCGACCAGCATACTTCTGAGCCAGAATATTGGAAAAGTGTTACTGAATTTGTTGGAGATTATCCTTCTACATTAGATATGATGTTTCCTGAAGTGTATTTAGGGAAAGGTGAAGATGACCAAAGAATTGCAGCAATAAACGAGACAATGAATTACTATCTCCATAAAGGTGTGCTAGTCCCACGATCTCCTGGATTTGTTGTGGTTGATAGGGAATTATTAAACAGAAAACACAGGCAGGGCCTTATGGTAGCTCTTGACCTTGAGCAGTATGATTACAGACAAGGAAGCCAGAGTTTAATCCGCGCAACTGAAGCAACTATTGAAGACAGATTACCGCCAAGGATTGCGATAAGAAAGAATGCACCTATAGAGATGCCTCATATCATGGTTTTGATAGATGACCCAAGAGGCACTGTCATAAGTGCAGCATATTCAGAGCCAGAGCTAGAAGAAAGAGTATTGTATGATACCCAGTTGATGCAAGGCGGCGGTAGAGTAACAGGTTATCATATCACAGATGAAACAACTATTGATAGCATAGCTAATGCATTGATGCAGCTTAAAGATGAAAAAACAGAAAGCACTGGACAAACTCCTATGTTATATGCGATGGGTGATGGTAATCACAGCTTGGCAACTGCAAAAAAGATATGGGAAGATATCAAAACTAAAGCAGGAGGCTTAGCTGCAGTAAGAGATCATCCTGCAAGATATGCCTTAGTGGAATTAGTAAACATACATGACAAAGGCCTGGACTTTGAAGCAATACATAGAGTTGTTTTCAGTGTAAATGATGAAAATATTTTCAAAGAGATGCAGAAATTTTATGCTGCACAAGGCTCAGAATTCACACAAGGAGTTTATAGCAGCGAAGAGTCATTAGCAGCAAGGATAAAAGAATTAGAAGGACAAAAGGCTCATGTAATAAGATATATCACTAGGAACAAAAGATATGGGCTATTGGTCATCAAAAATCCAAAAGCTTTGCTGCCTGTCGAAACTTTGCAAAAATTCCTCGACGATTATCTGCAAAAAAGAGAAGCTCAAGGGCTCATTCTCTCAAAGATTGATTATATCCATGGAGATAACGAGACAGCTGCATTAGCTGCTCAGCCAAATAATATAGGATTCTTGCTGTCGTCTATGCAAAAAGATGAATTATTCCAGTATGTTGCCAAGAATGGCCCTGTCCCAAGAAAGACCTTCTCATTAGGCCATGCACATGACAAGCGATATTACATGGAAGCGAGAATGATCGTTCAATAACAAATAGATGTTTTCTTTTTTATGTCGGAATAAATAATCAAACTATCTCAACATCTTTCAATCCTCTGAAATCATTATCTGCAGTTATCACTCTTTTCGTTATCGCATCTGTCTTCATCATCTCTCAGTCCCTTAAGTATTTCCACTCTGGGTTTTTTGCCCAAAAATCCAAAAAAAGATTCATCCATATCCGCTGCTCGAATTGTAGTTGCCATGATAATGATCTTCTAGTTACAAATGTTAAATAAAGCTATCGGAATTTTTACCAATTTTACTTATCAATAACTCCTTCCGAACACAACAACATTCATGGCATCTTTGCCGCAAAGAACACATTCACCATGGGGCTTTGATTTGTTGTCTTCAAATGGAAGAACTCTTGCGTTTACTCCTGCTGTCTTATCTTTGATCTTCTCTTCGCATTCAGTAGCTCCGCACCACAAAGCTTTTGCTAATTTCTTTTCTTCAACTGCTTTGACTAGCTCATCAAACTTTTTCACACTAACTACATTCTCATCCAAAAACTTTTTTGCTTTAGAAAATAAGTCATGGTGCATCTGCTCAAGTGTTTTTTCCACACTTTCCTTCAAGTCTTTGACTTTTACAAAATCCTTTTTCCTAGTATCCCTTCTGACTAAAACAACCTGGTCTTTCTCAAGATCTTTTGGGCCAATCTCAATACGCAAAGGCACGCCTAACATCTCATACTGATTGTATTTCCAGCCAGAGCTGTATTCTTCGCGAGCATCAACTTCAACATTAATGCCTGCATTCTTAAGCACATCAGCAACATCATAACATCTTTCAACAACTGCTTTTTTGCTCTCTTCAAATATAATTGGCACAATCATTGCTTTGACAGGCGCAACTCTAGGCGGCAATATTAATCCAGAGTCATCTGAATGCATCAACACAGTAGCTCCAATCAACCTTGTAGAAATGCCCCATGAAATCTGCCAAGGCATCTGCTGCTGCTCATTTCTGCCAAGAAAGCTTATCCCAAATGATTTTGCAAAACCCTGAGAAAGCAGATGCGATGTCCCACATTGCAATGCTTTTCCGTCAGGCATCAGAGCTTCAACTGTAGTTGTATAAACTGCACCAGCAAACTTTTCCTTATCTGTCTTTCTGCCTGCAATTACTGGGAATGCAAGCAATTCTTCACACACTCTCTTGTATTCCTGCAGATATGCAAGTGTTTCTTCTTCAGCTTCTTCTTTTGTTTCGTATGCACAATGACCTTCCTGCCAAAGAAACTCCCTACTTCTCAAGAATAATTTAGTTGCCTCTGTCTCCCATCTTACAACATTGCACCATTGGTTGATCTTGACAGGCAGGTCTCTCCATGACCTTATCCATCGCGAAAATGCATCATACATAATCGTCTCAGATGTTGGCCTGATAGCTAATCTTTCCTTATCATATTCATCTTCCTTGTTTGCTATCCATGCAACTTCAGGAGAAAATCCCTGTGCATGCTGCGCTTCTTTCTTGAAAAAACTTTCAGGAATAAATAATGGAAAATAAACATTCTTTACCTTATGCTGCTTTATGATTGCATCAAAGAACTTCTGTATCCCTTCCCATATGGCATACCCATTTGGCTTAATGATCATGCAGCCTTTGACAGGAGCATATTCTGCAAGCTCTCCTCGTAGACAAACTTGCTGGTACCATTCTGCAACATCTTCAGATTTCTTTACAGTGATGCCTATGTTCTCTTCATGCTTTTTTGCATTTTTTTTAGTTGTAGTAGGATCTTTTGCCATAGTTCACATTAAAACGCATTTTGTATATAAAATTATCTGCAAAATTTTATCCCAAATATTCCTTATTCCCCTTAACATACCTTCTGATGAAATACCTCAAAAAATGCTTATCCTCATCATACAGTTGGCTATGCTCTAATGCAGTATAATACGCTACCCTATCGCCGAACAGGATGTTTGACATCGGGCAATTCTCATTGTACAAGACAAAGTTTGCTAATAGTCTGGAAATTCTTCCGTTGCCGTCTGTAAACGGATGGATTGTAACAAATTTTAAGTGCACTAACGCTGCAAACTCAACAGGATGGTATTTCTTTTTATTATTTTTGTACCACCTAAAAAACTCATCCATGTATCTGTTAATATTTTCAGGATGAGGAAAGCTTACTCTTGTGCCTGTTACCATGATCTTATGCCCCCTTATCTTGCCTGCAATCACAGGATAAGAATTCTCAAATATCATCTTATGCCATGAGCATATCTTTGCCAGAGTAAGACTGCCTTTATACCTAAGCATATCATAAAAAGCCTTCTTATAGCCTTCAGCTTCCTTGATGTCTTTCACTGGCTTATTTTTAGGAGTAGAGCCATGCACAAGCAGGTTGGCAGTGTCCTTGTAGCTTAGCTTGCTGCCTTCTATCCTGTCAGAATTAAAGATGAAATCCACCATGAATGCTTCGATGCTCTTGTCTTTTGCGATCTTTGGAAGCTTTCTTAATTCTTTAGAATAATTCTTTTTGATCGATAAAAGTTCTTTCTGCCATTTTCTCCTCATTATCTCCAGCTCGAGGTCTTTCTTGAGCGCATTGATCTGCCTGGCATCATAAGGAAGCTCTTGACCGAGGTATCTGCTTATCAGATTGATCTTTCCATCAGCCTTATAGCTGTGCTCTAAGTAGTAATAAGTTCTTTTTCCTATCTTTCTTTTCCTGATGCTTGCCATAGAATTGGTATTACCTATACTATTATATAAATTTTGCTGTTTTTCTTAAAAAGTATAGGTAAGGTACGATAGAGATATCTACTTGTCAATTACTCAACAATAAGAATTTATTTGCTATGCCTCGGATCAACATGCTTTCTGCCAAAATGAACTCCATCGTATTTTCTGAATACGCCGCTAATGCTGCTAGCACCTTCTGCTGCAACACTGCACGCCTCACCATATGCGATACACCCAATCATGTTCCATTCTACCTCAGGATCTTTGCCTGGCCCTAATATTCTTGCCAGTGGAAATCCCTCCTCTACCACAGGCCTAAGTGATTCATCTTTTCCTGCCCAGATCTGGAGCATATATTCCCCGTCTATAAACCCATAGACTATCCCCTGCTTGGTTACACCATTTGCATGCTTAGATACTGAACTCATTACTAGTATATGCTCTGTCGGTATTCCTTCCAAGCTGGCTTCTATCTCAGCTCTATATTCTTCATGCGACTCTAAAAATGATCTGACTAGCTTGGATGCAATAGCCTTATACGCAGCAAAAGCACTTGCAACGTCTTTGCATTTGATATGGATATATCTGTGGTCAAATCCGTAGATTATACTATCTCTTTTTGGCCCTTCGAGCTCAAGATACTGAAAATGCCCGTCATAGTTCATGATAAACCTATAGGGAGAAGAATGATTTAGCTTTTCTCTTGGCGACTCCTGGCAAAATTGGATATGCTGATCTATTTTAGCAGGTGTAGCCTTTAAGATCTCCTCTAAGATCCCCTCAGCCTGCTCATGGCCTAATCCTGTATCTATCCTATCTATGAGAATATTCAGTGCTATGCTGATATCCTCTTTTCTCGCAGTATCTCCTTCATCACGCGGCTCTTGTGGAGGAAATATTGCCCATAATGCGCTTAATACCTCTTCTCTGATAGTTTTTAGATTCATTTTAAATCTTATTATCTATATTATAGCTTTAGTTCTGCAAAACTTGGTAATTGTTCCAAAATAGCACACCCTAATTTAAATATTTCGATTTAAGAGTATAGCAATAAAAATAGTTTAGGTCGCTAATTTTCGGATAAATTTAAAAATAAGCCCTTAATATTCGTGATTATGCCACACCCATTAATACACATGAGAGAAGAACTCAAGCCAGATGTTCGAGGTAAAAATCTTGCCTTGTATGTATATCAGCGTAAAGACGGTAAACCTATAGTTAATGTTGGCAGAAGCGATGTTATGTTAAGAGAAAGAAGATCAATTGAAGGAACCTTAGTCACGTCGTACATTGGAGTTGACAGAAATGCAGCAGCAGCTTGTTTATTGCGACTAGAACCTAAAGTAACAGCAGGCTGCGCTTTAGACGCTGTTGTAAAAGATCTTGATGCAATGTTATTACAACAACCTCCTGCAGGTGATTATGTAGCAGATCGTTCTTATGACGGCTTTGAAGCAGATGACCCTGATGCTATACAAGCAATAAGAGAAAGGGCATTAGATTAAATTTAATCTCTGACTATTACGTTTTAATTCATCACAACAACATTGCCTCTGCCTTTTTTGATCTTCCTAATCTTTCCTTGCGCTTCTAAGTCTGTCAGAATCAAGCTTATCTTTGCCTCGCTGCTTGGGAAATTCTTTCTGATGTCTTTCTGAGTTGTCCTGCCTTCTTGTGATCTGATAAAATCAAGGACCATCTTTGAGTCTGCGTCTTCTTGTGCAGGAAATTCTTTAACAGCATGTTCAGTTGTTTCCTGTACGGAAGTTTTAGTTATCTTATCATCTCCCAGAATATTTTTTGCTGTGCTTTTCATTTTAGGCTCAGAAGAATTTTTTCTTATCCTCTTTCTTTTTTTAGATAAGAATAGGTAGATTACTGCAATAATCGCAACAACACCCAAAACTGCAACAACAACAATCCTCTTATCAATTCCTTCTTCATCAAACGGTGCATTAAAATCTATCTTCTCATCTCCCAAACTTTGGTCTTCAGAAACATCCGGAAACAAGATCAAATCTAACTTATATTCTCCTTCATCGTTGACAGTGATCAATTCATTTGTGGCAGCTTTTAATATCCCATCTTCATATTGTTTTGCTGTAATGACATAACTCCCTTTAGGGACGTTAAATGCATACACGCTTTTATCAGCAACCTCCCTTTGTTTAGGTGTTGTATTTATTTCAACATTTACATTAGAGATTGCATTTAACGAATAGTCATAGACTCTGCCGCCGATTAATGCAGCAGATGCCGTAGATGAAGATACTAAAAACATAATGATTATCATTTCAAATAACACCAATAAGTTTGATTTTCTCATTTTAGTATCCTATTTGGCATAACCTCATTTAAATGTTTTTCTTTTTCAAAAACAAGGCTGAATAATGCTGCGTAAAGTTTTAAACCCCCTGGTAAAGCTTAACTCCAATTTTACTAAAAAGTATACTTATAAACAAATTTGCTCTAACTAGGTTCAATCAGATATTTAGATTAAAGATATAATCTACAAACAATAACTCAATGAGGTGAATACAATGAAAAAACTATCAGCCATATTTGTTCTGGCAATATTTATTTTTAGCCTAGTGCCGCTAGCGATTGCAGAAGAAGGTACAAGCAGGCCTGCTGAAAAAGCCAGAGAAGTCGTCAAAGACGCAAGAAAAGATGTCAGAGAAGTCAAGCAAGACACTAGAAAAGACCTTGCTGCTAACAGGAAAGAGACATTATCAACTGCAAAGGATACAAGAAAGGAAGCTTTTGATGCTGCCAAAAACGCAGAGACAAAAGAACAGGCAGTTGCAATGAGAAAAGAAGGAGTAGCTGCTGCAAAGGATATCAGGAAAGAAGGCCTTGAAGCAAGAAAACAAGTTCTTAAAGAAGGCATCCAAAAAGCAAGAGAAGTTAGGAAAGATGCAGTTGCCAAGATTCAGGAAATTCACAAGGAAAAGCTTGCAACATTAAAAGCTGAAAACAAAGAAAAATTAGAAAAGTTAACTACTGCAAATTTCAGAAAGCTCGCTAAATTAGAAGGAAAGACCCTTGAAAAAGTTGCAGACATGAAACAATCAGATGTAGCAAAGCTTGCAAGATTAGGCGCTGCAAAATTAAATGCTGTCGCTGGATTAGACAAGGAAAAATTAAATGAAAGATTGGAAAAAATAAAAGTCAAGAAAGTCAAAGTAGAGAACCTGTTCAAAAAGAGAGTCCTGGCAAAAGAAAATGTTGAGAAAGCAAGAGAAAGGTTCAGTGCAGCAAAAGAAAAATTCCAGGAAGCAAAGCAAAAGCATGATGACAAGAAGAAAGAATTTGACGCTCTAAAAGAGAGTTTGAAAGCATGCAAAGATACACCAGACATAGCTGAGTGCAAAGAAACAAACTCAAAAGCTCTTGAAGCTGCAAAGGCATTTGTGCAGCACAGCGCAGAAGTTGGCATACAACAGCTTACAAAATTGAAAGAAAGAGTTTCTGGCGCAACTGAATTGACTAAAGAGCAGGCAGATGCAATATTAGCTGAGCTAGATGCAGGCATCGCAAAATTAACTGCAGCAGCTGAAAAAGCAAAAGCAGCAGCTACAAAAGAAGAAGTAAAGGCAGCTGCTAAAGAAGTTCAGGATGTCTGGAAAGCTTACAAACACAGAGTTGAATTGCATGCAGCAAGATTAGTCCATGCAAAAGGCGGAGAGATCATCCAAAGAAGCTCTCACTTGGAAGCTAGATTGCAGAAAGCATTGGCTGCATTAGAAGCTAAGAGTGTAACTGTTGATGGCTTGGATGCAAAGATTGCAGATTTTAGCGCAAAAGTAAAAGATGCAAGAGACCATTATAAGCTTGGCGAAGAGACATTTGCAAAAGCAAAAGATAGCACTGGCAGTGGAGATGCTTCATCAGATGATCAGGCAACTGTCCAGGAAGCTAGAAAGCACGTAAAACTTGCGCAGGATGCACTGCAGGAAGCTCACAAGCTCTTGAAAGAGATTGTCAAAGCTATAAAAGATGCAGGTGGAGAAGTTGAAGAAGAATCTGCTGCAGAAGTGGAAGTTGTTGTTGATGCAGAAGACCCAAGCACAGACACAGGAGATGTTGCTGCTGTTGAAGTCACAGAGCAGCAACTGGTTGCAGAAGAGACAGCTGCAGTAGAGGCTGAGGAAACTGTTACATCAGAATCTGCTGAAAGTACAACAGCTACTGAAACCTCCACAGGATCAGAAGTAGCAACAGAAACCACACCAGCAGCTGAAGCAAGTGCTGGAAGTGAGGCAACTGCAGATGCTACAGTCAGTGCAGATGCATCTACTAGCACAACAGAAACCAGTGCAACTACAGATGCAAGTGTAAGTGCAGACGCAACAGCAAGCACTTAATTTTTGTTTTTTTATTTTTATCTTTATTTTTTATTTTGTTGATTATGATTTTAGAATAACATTTTCCAAAGGTTTATATAGAACTTTATGATTACCTTAATCTGTCGATAAGATTCGATTACTATTAACACAAAGAGAGGCGATACCATGTTAAAAAACACATTGCTAAAGAGAATTTTTGTAATTGCATTAATTTCTATGTTATTGTTGATCGCAGCATGCGGAAAAAAGGCAGAGCTGCCAAAAACAGATGCTGCAAGCACACAACCAGCTGCTCAGGCAGCAGCACAAGCTGATTCTGTCTCACAGATATCAGGAGCAGTAACAGACGCTTCTGCAACAGACAGTGAGCTTAACACTGATGAAGCTGACAAGGCAGTATCTGGCGTCGGAGATGCTTTGAGCGATTGGTGAGAAGGATAAATATCATAGATTCTAGGTTTATATTTTTATACAGTTTACTTGATGGATTTATATTGTAACCTGCACTAATTTTAGGTTAGTCTTAGTTAACATAAACTTAATAGTATGTTAGTTAGAAGTAACATATTATTTTACCACTTTTATTTATCCACCAGCCTAACTTCCTTAATAACATGATGCCCTGTGCATCTGTTCTCCATCACATTTTGCGCAGAAACTATCTCTAATCTCTTTTTAAAAATCGGCCCATCAAGAACTATCGTCTCTCCTTCCCCACCTTCGAGACCAATATGGACACTAAATTTGTCATGCAGTTTCTTGATGTCAGAAAGAAATTTCTCATCTATTTTCCTTCCCAGCCATCTCTCATCCAATCCATCTGCTGCAATCCCAGTTATTCTTGCATCATAGCCTAGTTTAATTATCAATTTAATATACTCTTCCATGTCATAATGCCAGTAAGGGGCAAATGCTTTCAAATTTAAGTCACGAGCAATCTTTTCAACTCTTTCAAGCTGATATTGCGAAGCAAGCGCTCCTGCAACCAATCCTTCAATCGCAAATTTTTTGATCGCAATCTTAATTGCTCTCTCTAAATCCTCAAGCTCTTTCTCTTTTATGCCTGAGCTTTCTTCAAAAATCAATGGAATTCCAATCGCCTCTGCCTGGACTTTGACAAGCTCAATATTAGGAATATGAAACATATAACTATCATCCCTTTTAGACTTCAAAGTGATTAGGCAGACTACCTTATGCCCTTGCTTCAAAGCCCAATCAAGAGCCATGGTGCTGTCTTTTCCGCCAGAATATAATGCTGCAATGTTCATTTTGTAATTGAATTTGTTTGTTGTGTTTATATAAATTTGCTTTACAGAGTTTCTTGATCTCCCTTGATTAAAGTACTATATAATATTAATCACCTGAAAACAAGCTTCTTTATCCTTTTATCTCCTGTCTGATGCTCATGAAGCCGACCTGCTAGATATTCTACCATCTTTTCCTTGTCTTTGTAAAAGAGATTGGCCAATAAGATACAGGAAGTGTCAACACCTTTGCCAAATCTTGATGCATCTACCTCTAAGCTTACTGCGTATCCATAATATTTTTGCACAATAACTTCATCAATTGCCTGCCTGAAAAGCACCTTATAAAAAACAGCATCAGCATCTTTTTTTCTTGGATTACCCTGGCTTATTGCATCAAAATAACATCTCTCTGAAGAAATTTCACAGCTTTCAATTGCATCTCTTAACTCATAGTTGAACAATACAGGTACCGCATCAAGATACTGCAAGATGGACATCGTTATCCTCTGCTTAACTTCCTTGGGAATATGCTGAGGATTTGCAGCATCATTCTCCCTTAATATCTCTACAAGAGTCTTAGGTCTTGGGGCATCAGTTGCCGTAATATTTGTTTTTGCAACAGAGCCAGGTTTTGGCTTGGTTACATTTCTCCGCGTTCGTGGTATTGCTGTAGCTGTCATTTTTCAAAGTTGCATTTAATTTAAGATAATAAATTTTATTTATGCCTTATATTCATCAGGCGTTGCGTATCCTATCTGATTTAGCTGCAAATGACCTAAAAAATACACAGTGATTTTTAAATATTGTTATAGCAACCACTAAAAAGTAAAGAATGAAATATATATACTACCAGATGTTTTTACGTCTTATGTTGACAAAAGCAGCCAAAACCGTTGCCAGTAAAAGATCCATTCACAAATTAGGTATCTTCATCGGAAGGTTCCAGCCTTTCCATCTTGGGCATCTGAAAGATGTGAAAAAGGCCCTACTCAAAGTAGATTTTTTGATTATCCTTATAGGAAGCGCACAGGAAGAAAGAACAGAAAGAAACCCATTATCTGCAGTTGAAAGGAAGAGAATAATAAAAACAGCACTAACTGCTGCAACTATTCCGCAGACAACCTATGCTATATGCCAGGTAAATGATGTTGGCAACCATAATCTGTGGGTTGAAAATATAATAAAAACTGCCAATATGACTAAGCGCATAGGTAAGGCTGCTTTAATCTTAGTTGGCACAGAATCATCTGGCCATTTCACTGCAAGATTGCTTGCAAAAAAAGGATATAAGATCATAAAACTAAAATTA
>JAGVZX010000140.1 GCA_018302185.1 Candidatus Woesearchaeota archaeon | reverse complement strand
GTATTAAAAGTTGATAAAAAACATCTCCTTCGCTGGCTTATATCGCAATCGCTGGCGCATTATTTGCTGATTTTATATTCTATTTAGCATTGACTAAAACAACTGCAGTAAATGCAAACTTAATCGCTCATCTTCAGCCGGTATTTATTGTTCTCATTGGCTTTTTCATGCTGAAAGAAGACAAGCTGACAAGATATGATTATATGGGAATAATCATCATGATATCCTCTGCATTGCTTGTCACTACAAGGACAATCGAAAATTTTGCAGATTTTAAATTTGGAACATCAGGTGATTTATTGATTTTAGGCTCAACATTCTTGTGGGCAACTGTGGCAATAGTCGGCAGAAAGGCTGTTAGATTTACAGATGCAAGTGTGATCATATTCTATAGGTTTCTGTTAGCATCTGTCATATTTCTATCATATCTTATCTTTACATCTGGCTTTTTTATAGCAAATATATATGAAGTATTGCTTGGCATAGTTGTTGGCTTGGGCTACATATTCTATTATAACTCATTAAGACGAATCAAGGCAGCACAGCTTAGCGCATTAGAATTGAGCACGCCATTCTTCACAGCAATCTTAGGGTATTTTGTGATAGATGAAGTTACCACATTTATGCAGATTGTCGGCATTTTATTCTTGTTTGTCGGCGTTTATTTCTTGTCTAAGAAAGAACATACTGAATAATTATTGTCAGTAAGTATAGTTCTAAAAAAACATAGGGTATTAAAATTAGAACATAAAAACAGGCACGCCCGAGAAGTTAAACTGAGCGTGCCTTGAAGGAGGTGTAACTAGGAAGATTAAAAGCAGATTTTCAGATTTTTTTAGCGAAAGTGCAATAAAAATCAAAATGCCAAAAAACAATATTCAAAAAATAAATAGACCAATGCTACGGTGGCTCAGAAAGCGCATCAAAGATATAATGCATGTAATTTTCATCGAGCTCTTCATCCTTACTCTTATCGATGAATGATTTGTCTAAATAGATTTTGATGGCTATCATGTCTAAGTTCATTTTTATCCCTCTCTGATAATTCTCACAATTATAGATAAATCTTAAGGCAATAATAAACTAGCGTATGTGAAGAATGGTTGTATATACATCATAAAAATTGATGCCAGTGGCGACTGCCGACGAACACTGGCTTAGCTCATCAAAGAGTTTTTCTTCCTCTACGCTGAGTAGATAGCAGTTATACTAGGAGAGTATTGCGTGTTGTGTTAATTGATGTTTAACTAAATGGCATTGCCCAGAAAAACTTATCAATGCTAGAAGGATAAATGTTCGTCAAATATTGGCAGTCGCCACTGTTTTTGTGGAGTAAATTTTAGCGTTATTTTGCATATTTTTCCACCCAAAAGTATTTAAACCCTAAATCATCTTATTGACGTTATCAAAGCTTTATTTAGTGAACAGGGAATTGCTTAAGATGAATCAAAAAAGAGGTCAGATTACCCTATTTGTAATTCTAGGAATAATTGCATTGCTGATGACTAGCATAAGCTTCTGGTTTTATGAGCAAAGGATGACAGTGCAGCAACGTAATATACCAGATGACATACAGCAGGTCGTTACATTTGTCGAAAATTGCCTGCAGGAATACGGCACAAGAGCTGTAAGGATACTTGGCCAACAGGGCGGCTATATCCAGCTTCCAAGAAAGATCGACCAGAATCCTTGGGCATATATTGAAAAGCTTCCTGATTCTGGGATAAAAGAGCCGTTCTGGTATTATGAAGGCGAAAATCTTTATCCTGAAAACTTGCAGGTTATGGAAAAGCAGATCAATGATTATATAGATACGAATCTGCATAACTGCATCAGGAACTTCAGCGCATTCACAGAGCAGTTTGAGATAAAGGAGATAGCCAATGAGCAGGCTACTGCAATAAACAAGATAAAGACAACAACAGAGCTGACTAATAATGATGTTGTGATCAAGCTCAGCTATCCTCTTCAGATAAAGAACAAAGGCGTTGCCAGCACAACTGAGTTCTCTGAGTTCATTGTCCATGTTCCTGCAAAAGTAAAGAAAGCTTATGAGCTCGCTGTGCAAATTATGGACAAGGAAAACCAAGATAAATTTTTGGAAGAAGCGACAATAGACCTGATGGTTGTTGACAAAAAGATCCCATTCTCAGACATGGCATTCAAATGCGGAAAGCTCTCATGGAACTTAGACGGAGTAGATAGCATCAGTGAAAACCTGAAAGAGACTTTGTTCTGGAACATGCCAAGGATAAGGGTGAAAGACACCAACCATCCTCCGTTTAAGGCAGAATTAAAGGAATACACCAAATACAATAAGTTTGATGATCTCAGGACAGCAGATGTGATCGGGCTTTTATACAATAACGCAGCTGTAATCCCCTCTAACATGCCTCCAGATATTTACGAATACAAGCATCTCTACTGGGATGTGATTCCTGCATCAAAAAAGAAAGCATACAAGAACGGATATAAAGACATGCAGGTTAACTTAAACTTTGATAGGTCTTGGCCCATAGAGATCAATGCTCGCCCAAGCAAAAACAGAAAACTTTTATCAAACTCAGGCAAAGGTTACCAGAAATTCATCAGTTTCATGTGCATAAATGTTTATCATTTCACTTATGATGCAGCCTTCCCTATTGAAGTGAATGTATTTGACAGCTCTGCATTCGGTGGAAAAGGATTTAACTTTAAGTTTATCACCCCAGTATTGATCGACCATAATCTCCCTGATAGAGGGTCAAGCTTAAAGATCGGATTTACCACAAGAGAAAGAGATGAAGAATTTTGTGACCAGCTGGATTATTCTTCAAACCCATTAAGATTGCAGGCAAGAGATAAAGTAGACAATTCAGTTATAGGCACAGATGCCAATTTCACATTTGCCTGCGGAAGATTTGAATGTTCGTTAGGCAGCGCAACCATTAAGAATCTATACATGCTAGACAATACCTATCTGCCAAAAAACTGCAAGCCTGGAACCATAATAGCAGAAGCTGAAGGATATTACAAGGCTGAGTCAGTTATAACTCCTACTGACCCTATGATAGTTAAGCTCGCGCCGCTGATACCTTTATCATTGACAGTTTCAAAGCGAGAAAGCAATAATATTGACAAAGATAATCTGCCAAACAAAGACCAGGAAATTACCCTGCAGCTGTATTCAGAGCAACTTGATTATAATTGGATCACAATAGTAAACGCAACCAACACAATTTCAGATTCAACTAGAGGAAATATTGAGCTGCCTGCTATAGAAACGAGTTATGATATCAGTGTGATGCTGGTGCAGCCAGATGCATTTGGCAAGAAGATTGTTGTAGGAGGCTATAAGAACGAGAACTGGACAGTAAAAGCAGGTGATTTATTAAGATCAAATGATTTGTTCATAAAAGTGTATGAGAAAGTGCCTTTCCCTGCAGCTGAAAAAGACCAGCTTTTGATATTCACTGAGCTTGACAAGGAAGATATAAAGCAGAAATTGCTGCCTGTATTAAGGTAGGATTTTAATAAGTTAATAATAACTTAAGAGCGGAAAAAGGCAAAGCAGTGGCTGACGTTGCCATTGCTCTGGCGTAGAGATAATGATGATGTATTATATAGGTTAATAATATAAATACCAAAATATTTGCTATCTGCCTGATAGTCTTGCTGCCTGTCTCTTTTGTGGATGCTGTTACCATCAAACCTACACTTGGGAAAGATAGTGTTGTAATTAATGTGGATACTGATCAAGATACTAGAGTTAATATTAGATATAATAAACGCTCTAGCCAAGATTTTATAGATGAAACTGATAATGAATTAAAGAAGAAACATTCTATTAAATTAACTCAGTCCATAAAGCCAGAGACTACTTACAATTATGTAGTTACGATTCTTAATGCAAATATTCCAACTAGTCCTGGAAGCTTTACCACATTAGACAATGTTGACCCGATAACAATAACAGGCCTTAAAAGTGAATCTGTCACCAGCTCTTCAGTAAGGTTGACATGGGATACAGTAACACCAAATCCAAATGCATTTCCAGACTTGCCAAGAGACAAGGATTTTGACAAATATATAATATATAGAAATGGTGAAAATATTGGTGAAGCAGCTAATAACGAGTATACAGACATGAAGTTAGCTGCATCTACAACATACATATATAAGGTGCAGGAAAGAGACAAAGGCATGATTCTTGGCGATTTTTCTTCAGATCTGCCTGTAACTACCTTAGACCCTGATATAACCCAGCCAAAAATTTCTGACCCTAAGATGCTTGCATTGACAGATACTTCTGCCAGCATCCAAGTTACAGCAGATGAAGAATTTAACTTAACCTTGTCTTACGGCACAGCTCCCCAAAACTATGATAAAGATCAGATTATTTCTGTTTTCAAAAAAGAACATGTTGTAAGCTTAACCAGCCTGATAAAAGACCAGGCATATTTCTACTCTGTTAAAGCCTGCGACAGCTCAGGAAACTGTTTTACCTCAGAAGAGTTTAATTTTGTTGCTGGAAGCGACGTGACTCCGCCAGTGATAAATGCAGTCATACCAAGATATGTCAATGATGCAAATTTCCAGATTACAGGCACGGCTGAAGCATTTACAGCTGTTGAATTATATGTAAACGAGATAAGAACTTCTCATCGAGGAAATAACTTGCCAGGCAGTGAGTTTTCTTTGCTTGCAGCCAATCTCGACAAGAGCATGATCAACAAGGTAAGATTGGTGGCAGAAGATCTTGCCGGAAATAAGGCAGAATTAGAAGGTGAGGTAGAGGTTGATAGCCAATTCCCTGATGTCAAGATAACTACAAGAATTGCACCTCAAGTGCAGGCAGGGCAGTCTTCGCAAGCAGATAACAGTCTAAATGCAGTCATCGAGGGCCTTCCTTCAAAACTTGCCAGCAATGAGCTTGAGATAGATGGATTTGTAAATGAGCCTGTCACGATAACATATTCCACTTCAAACATCGATGAAAAGCCTGCTCAAGTGAAAAATTTAAACGCAACCCTAGAATCCAACTCAGTAACCTTAACATGGGACAAGGTAATCAATGTAGAGAAATATGTTGTCTATAGGGCAAGCTCCCCAAACATACCTATTGCTGTAGTGAGTTCGCAAACTTTTAAGGACAATAATGTTAAATCTGGCACAACCTACAAGTACCAGGTTGCTGCATTAAGGAATGATGGCATACTAGGAGAGCCTTCAAGACAAATTCTTGCAAAGACAGATGGGAAAGCAGGAGAAGGCAATGATGCAGTCAATGAAATTAAGATATCAGATTTCATCACATCACAGGAAACTAATGCATTAGAAGCCAATGGACCATTTAATCTTATATTGCAATTAAAAGAAGGCAAGAATTCTGTTGCGATAACTATAGTGGATAAAGCAAACAACAAGGTCGAATTTAAGAAAGAGATTTTTGTTGATACCATTGCACCAGCCATACTTGAGCCCACAGAATTAAGCTTCTACTCGCCAAGCTATCTTCCTGCGATTGAGATAAAAGGAAAAGTTGACACACCAGGAGCAACAGTCATGATATTGGTTAACGGCAAATGCTCTGGCAGCGCAGTTCCTACCAGTCTTTCAGGAATTTTCTACAAAGCTACAACTGATTACAGATGCAAAGTAACAGCAGATGGCCAAGGAAATTTCAAGATGAACATTGAATTAGATAAGACAGGATTCTCTCCGGATACGAACAGCAAACAATTAGAGCTTTCAAGGCAGGGTTTTGGGAAAGGTGATTATGGCGGAAAAGCAGAAGCTGGCTCTGGAACAAAGTACAGGGATTACCAGTTTGACCCAAAAGCATTTACAAGAAATGAGATTAGGATAATTGCAATAGATGAAAATGGATTGCAGAGCCAGGAAGTTAAAGATTTTATTGAATATAGGTCATGCGGTGAAAGCGGCGCATGGGATATAGATATCCCTGAGGCAGAGTTTACTCCGACAGTTGTCTATTCTGAGCATCTCATAAGGGGATTTGCGCAGTTTGGTTTTAATATGTATTTCAAGTACCAAGGCTCAGGAGATCCTAAGGATGCAAGAATATTAGGCGAGCCTACTATTACAGAGCTTGAATTAAGTGAAGCAGACCAGAAAAAATTCGGACATAGCCAACTGCTTACCTCTCCACAGACAACTTGGAGCGATGACTATAAGACAGGCCATGCTTTATACACATTAGCAAAATGGACAAAAGATGAAAAAGAATTGAAGAAAGTCAAGAAACTAAAGTTCCCGATAATGGTCGAGTTCTCTTACACGCAGAATATCTATGGTGAAGAGAGAAGAGCAACACAAAAGACATGCATAGATAAGACAACAATAGAAGTAGAGCACCGCCTTGATGCTGAAGGCAAGATCCCTGAAGCGTTCCTGAATGATGCCATTGGCGCTATTAACCAGACACTAC
>JAGVZX010000137.1 GCA_018302185.1 Candidatus Woesearchaeota archaeon | reverse complement strand
GAAGAACTGCATCAGGATAGGGTAATAAGCTTAAGAGAAAGCCTGCAATATGGGATATCGCTAGAATTTAAAGAAAGAGAAAAATTTGATGCATTACTGAAATTAAGCAAAGAAGCGATAGAGCAGGCGAAGAAGATAATCTTAACATAAAATATATTGCAGATTAAGAAGCTTCAGCATAGAGGAATGCCGCAGATGAAGTTCAGGTAGTATGGTTGATCCAAGAGAACAAATTATATCCTACCATTTAATATTTATTCAATAATCTGCGGTCTTAAGATACTTAGTAACTGAGGATATTGTTTCCATTGATTAGATTCTGCATATATTGGATTTACCAGCCTTGACTGTACACGCTTTCCTTTCTTTTTCTGCACCACATACGGCTCTGGACAGGTCCTAGAGAAAAAAGTGCTAGGATTAGAGCATTTCTTTACCTCAAACCCTAACTGTTGGTAATGGGTTCTGGAAAATAGTTTAAGGCCATAACTTGCAAATACCCCATAGCCATCTTCTTTCAATACCCTACGCACTTCACCTAAAATATTTACACCATCCTGCCATTCTAATGTCTGCATATCAAACAAACCTATCGCAATTACCATATCAATGCTATTTGGTTTGACTTTCTTGCTAAGGTCTTTTAGGTCAAGTCTTTTTAGATCTACCCTAGAAGGCAATACTCCTCTTACTCTTTTTAACATTTGGGCATTTTGATCAATTCCCAGAAGCTTAACATCTGGACGCTGCTCAAGAAGATTTGCCAATGCAAGCAATTCAGGACCTTCGCCGCATGCAAGCACTGCAATATTTGTATCTCTGCCATACTTATACCTCATGAGGTCAGGCAGATATCTCATAGCTTGTTCAATGGTTGCCTTCGTATAAGGTACTTTGCCTTCCAAATCCTGCTCAAATGTACCGCCAGAAGCTGTCCAACCTGCCCACATATCACCATGCATAGATGGATGAGCTAAAAGTGGATGAGGATAATGCGCTAGCCTCTCAACGGATAAATGATGCGCAGATTGCAATAAATAAATCACTCTTTCTTTATTCTCCTTATCAAATGATGCATGTGCAATATGAATGCCATCTTCATGAAGTTCGGCGCCGAGATACAATACCGGTTCACCAAGAATTAATTCCAGAGGTCGACCATCTGCTACGATTATAGGGCTTTCAATTACCTCAAATCCTCCATAGTTCACAGTTCGAATCGCAATACTCGGCGGATTATCAATAGACACCTGCCTTCGCTCTGCAGCACTTGTGCATAAGCGTGAAAATTCTTCCAATATTTCAGCTTCTGTTTGTGACATTATATAACTCCCTTAGAAAAGCCTAAGAGATGAATCTTCACCTCTTCTAAGCCTAAAAATTAAGAATCTTTTAAAAATATTGTCCTGAATTTTAAGATAAGACTGGATATAGGACCATAAAAGATGATGATTAAAGACTAATAATAACTTAGAAAAAATAAGAATACAGATTAATTCTTAGAAAAATAAAGTAAAATAAGAAAACATTAAAAAACAATCAACCAAAAAAAACTCAACAGAACTTCTAATACTCCTGGACAGCTTCTGCTTTTGATGCAGCGTCTTCCTTGACGTCAGTTGTCTCCTTGTTCCTGTAGATTGAAGCAAAGCTTGGTGTAACAACAACCCAGTCATCTCCAAATCCTGCAATATCCCCTTCGATAGCATCAGTTGTCTTCTTTAACTTGTTGACTGCTCTCTTTAGCTCAACTAGGTCTTTGTCTTTCAATGGCCTAATATTAACAAGAGCGATAGTATATCCTTCTCTCAATGAATCAAGAATGCCTTTGATGTCTTCAAATGTCTCAAGCACAAATGGCCTGACAACAATCTTTGAGCTGCCTTCAACCTGTGTCTCTGGGCCAAGCTCGACATATTCACTGCCTGCATCGCCTGAAGAATCTTCCTCTCCGCCGACAACCTTGCCGAACTTTGTTTTTAACTGTGATAGAAATCCTGCCATTTTTAAACGCCTCCTTTCAATGCTGCCTTATCCGTGTTTCACTCTCTATTTTTTAATATTATTTATTATTTCATTCAGTTAGTCATGCAGATATTTAAATGTTTTGTTTTTAGAGTAGTAATAACTTTCAACTACGAAAGCTTTTTATATATGCTGGCTATTTTTAAGTTTAAAACACATTAAGCTGAAAAAGCATTTCAGGCAGAAAGGCAAGATAAGCATACGAAGATATTTCCAGAGCTTTAAAGAAGGAGATAGCGTATACTTAAGCGCAGAGCCTGCTATCCAAAATGGCATGTATCTTCCAAGATTTCACAGCAAAGTTGGCATCGTCAGAGAGAAACAGGGAGAATGCTATAAGGTTGAGATGAATGACCTTAATAAGGCAAAGATATTGATCGTGCATCCTGTACATTTGAAGCTTGTTAAGTTAACAGATAAGTTAAGCAAGATATAAAAGATAGTATCTAAAGGTAACTAAAATGGCAAAACCACATCTGATAAGCGAACATCCGATTTCCATGGCAGAACTGAAGTTAGAGCTGGAAAACGTAAAAAAGCGCGACACTGAGTTAAATTTCAGAGCAAATAAGACAGAAGAATATATATCTCAGGTTCTTGAGTTTGATTATACTAAAGCAGAGGAGATAAAGAAAAAGATAAGTAAGCTTGAGGTTCCTAGATTAAAGGAAGAGCATATCTGCAAAATCTTAGATCTGAATCCAAAGACAGCTGAAGAGCTAAAAGTAATTCTACAGGGATACACGCTAAGTGTAACCAAGGAAAATCTGAAAAAGATAGTGGATGTGCTGGCAGAGTATAGTACAGCTAAATAACCAAAACTTATTTCCTATCTTATGACAAGAGATTATGAAGAGTTATTCACAAGAAGGTTAAAATACTAAAAATTTATATAATAATAAAGCAATACTCAATCAAGAAGCAATTATCTGGTTAAAATGGAAGAACTAAAAAGATCACAGGTACAGAAAGAAGAGAATGTAATCGTGCTAGATTATCTTCCGAACGGCTATCCAAATGACACAAGACCTATGCACAGAAAGAGTGCAATTGTACAGGCGATCGGCAAGAATCATTTCGTATTATTAGAGCTTGTTCCAAAGAAAGAAGTCTTCTTACAGCCATATGAAGAAGTTTATATCGGCGAGGGAAAGAGAGATAAGATACACCACATCATAGGGAAATTGCCAATTGACAGATTGACATCAACTGCAAACTCAGAGCTTGAATTTGTTATAAAGGATATTCTTGGCAAGAATCCAAAAACATTTGTGGACTTTTTCAATAAAGCGCAGCCTTTGACAACAAGGATGCACCAGCTAGAACTATTGCCAGGCTTGGGGAAAAAACATATGTGGGAGATAATTGAAGCAAGAAAAGACAAGCCATTTGAAAGTTTTGCTGACATCAAAGCAAGAGTAAAATTGATGCCAGACCCTGAGAAGATCATAGTCAAAAGGATAATACAGGAGATAACAGGCGAAGAAAAGCATTATATCTTTGTAGAGCATACTGCGCATTTCCATTGAAAGATAGTTCTATTTGCTTAGTTCTGATTAAACTTTAATTTAAACGATAGTATGAGATTAATTAGATACAAACACAGAAATATTCATATATAACTATGTACTTAGTATGTACTAAAATGAACCCTACTGATATTATTACAAAGCAAAAGCTGGAGAAATACTTTGACGTTACAGGCAGAGCTTTGAAGAAAGTCAAGATTGTAAAAAAAGCACCTAAAGATTTAGATTGGCAGAAAGCTGCTGAAGATTTTCTAGATATGGCTACTAGGTATTATGATGATGCAAAACATTTTGCAAAGAAAGGAGATATTGTTACTGCGTTTGCTGCGCTTAATTATGCCCATGGATGGTTAGATGCAGGCGCTAGGATAGGATTGTTTGATGTCGGGCATGATTCTGAATTGTTTACTGTTGATTGAAAACATTAGTTATACCTAAATTCTCGATTATCACAGCAATCTTTAAATACTTATCATCTCTACTTGTCCTCAAGGGGGCAATATGGCAGACATCAATCATTCTCGCGCGCAGAAGTTCATCCTATTTACGCTTGGAAGGACATACATTGAGTTCTCTAAACAGTTCAATGACAAACCATTAGAGGCATTTATCTCAAAGGCGTCTTTTATTGAGCTTGCTACAAAAGCGCACATTACTACAAGGACAGAAAGGACACTTTACAAGCAGTTGGAGTATCTTGAAAAAAAGAAACTTGTCAGTTATGAAAACAAGAACCTTGCACTGACTCCAAAAGGCAAAAAGATGTTTGAGAAGATTGAGCATGATTTTGCTCCTTACTTAAACGTTGCAGATATAATTAAGTCAAATGATATGAGGAAATTCACAAAGAAAGTGCAGACTGTGCTTAGTTTGAAGTGATTTACCACTTCTCTTTCCTAAACCCTAAATAAAAAGAGAGATGATTGACTATAACAGTCAAGCTAAAACTCAATACAACAGATGCAACAATTATCTCTAGACTAACGACATAATAAAGTGAGAGAAACAAATAGCTGCCAGCAACATAATCTAGCTGGTCAAAGAAATACAACGGCTTTCCGTCATCTATGTGCAGCCTTCTCTTGAAAAAGCTCTTGACCAGATCTCCAAAGATTGCACCGAAGCCAAGCAAAAAGCCAATCAATGGCCAGTTATTATAAGGAAACATTTTTAGTGCAGAAATAAAAGAGTGATATTGGATTAAGTACTGGATGAACGCAATTACTATACCAGTAACAGTTGCAAAAAAGAGTCCGCGCCATGTCTTATGGTCGCCGAATATCCTGTCTTTTGTATTCTTCTTGTGCTTATTGTTAGACCTATTAGCTAGTTTTTTAATCTTTAGAGTATATCCAAAATCAACAGGCAGATTTAGAAAATTAACTCTCCTGAAGATGACAGGTGCCATGTTAGCAAAATAAGCTGGCAGAAGCAAGTAGAATGATTGCAACAATAATAAGGCAATTTGGTTCATTTTGATCTTTAACAAGAGTTGTTAAGATATATAATACTTTTGCAATTTTTCCACAATCTTTATAATCTCTCGTCGATTTTTTCTGAATAAGAGCTGATAACTGAGGAGAGAATAACATGCGTTTTACAATATTAGACTGTTATACAGATGAGCCTTCTGGATTAGGTGTGCCACCGTATTTGATAACTTACCCACGATACATTGCTGGAGCTATTTTGAAATATAACAGGGACAATATAAAAAGCAATAATGAGAGTAAAGATAATAATATCAAACAAAATATAGATAATACACAGCACGATTATTTCTATCTCACTATTGATGACATCCGTCTGCATAAATTCTACAACAACAAGATAAAAAACACAGCAACTACAAATATCCGCATTGCAAACCTGTCGAAAAACTACCCCAACATACAAAAAATTCTTGATACAACAGATGTGCTGATTGTAGTCGGTGGAGTCCAGACACCTGGCAAATACTTAAGTGCGCTTCCAGGGACTTTGTCAGAAATCTCTATGTTCATCAAAGATTTAAAATGCTTAAAAGTTCTAACTGGTCCAAGCGCAATGGCAGGAGAAGGATTGTTTGGAGGCAGATTAGCAACACAACAGAATACAGCGATGCTGAAGTATGGATTTGACTTGGTTGTTCCTAATCTTGAATACAAATTTGATCTGCTGATGGCAAACAATTTCTCTGAAGATGTGCAAGCAACCAATATGTACAAATTCATAAGAGAGCAGGCAATATTAGGTGCAGAAGTAGTAAAGCAGCATCCACAATACTCTGAGTTTATGATAGCAGATGTTGAGACAGCACGCGGCTGCAATGCTGCAACATGCAGTTTTTGCACAGAGCCAGTCAAGAATGCATTCATGTTAAGGCCTATACAGGATATTGTTGATGAGTGCATTGCATTAGCAAAAAATGGGATAAA
>JAGVZX010000141.1:3831-7672 GCA_018302185.1 Candidatus Woesearchaeota archaeon | reverse complement strand
CTTCTTTTTCTTTCAGGTTTATTTCTTGCCCCAATAGCCCAGATGTCTTTAGAAACTCCTTTACAGAAGGGCATTTTATGCATGTCGGCAAAGTAAAGACCTTGTAGCTTGTTATCATACACACCACCTTATCTAAGTTAGGAGGGTATCATTTAAAAAATTTATCCTTTCTTCAGCAGATTCTTCAGCTCTTTCTCAAAACTTTCCAAATCAGTAAATTCCCTGTACACAGATGCAAACCTGATGTATGCAACCTTATCAAGCTTCTTTAATTTTCTCATGACTAACTCACCAATCACGCTGCTAGGGATTTCAGTAGAATCTTTGCCCCTCAGCTCTGCCTCGATCTCATTCACGACAATCTCTATCTGCTCTGCGTTGACTGGTCTTTTTTCGCAAGCCTTGAACAAACCGCGCTTTAATTTATCTCTGTTGAATGGTTCGCGCTTGTCGCTTTTCTTTAGGATAATGATGTTAGACATCTCAACACGTTCGTATGTTGTAAATCTTTTTTCGCACTTTAAGCATTCTCTTCTGCGTCTAGTTACATTATCCTCTTCAGTCTCTCTTTTATCTACGACCTTTGTTTCAGTGTTTGAGCAGAATGGGCATTTCATTGCCACAGAAATAGTTATGTTGTATAAATAGGTTTCTGCAAACAATCCACAGGCTTTTTGAATACATTTTAAAATATGTAATAATTTAGTTGTATTTATGTCAAAAAAAGATCCAATAAAAGAATTAAGGCATCTTAGGATAGGAGACTTTGTAGAATTAGGAGAAGCGCTTACAAGCCAGTTTTCTCTTGATAATATTCCGCCAATTGCATTAATAACTGGAAAAGGAAATCCTGGCGATGAAATAAATGAAGATTATGAGATAGGCCATCCAGAGCTTATACATTTTGAAAGAGGATATCCTATTAGAATAAGTGTCGGTACAGGCTTTGAAGGATTTATCACAAGGAAAGTCTCTACAGATGAAGCTAAAACTTATTTTGACATATTAATGCAGCAATCCTATCTAAGAACCGCAATTGACTTATCAAAAAGTCATAATTTTCAAGTAAAATTATCAAGACTTGAAGAAGAGGTATCTGAGCCGCACATAATATTAACTGCTCCTCCTGAATCTTGCGGCACAGGAGTTTATGTTATAAGAGGCATTTATACACATGCTCACATATCAAGAAAAACATATAAGGAATTAAAAGGAGATAAAAGTGCAGAACAAGTAAGGCATGTTGCAGAGATAGGTAATAATTTGCAAGCTATATCTTTAGACGAACCTGTTGACACACATGAACTGGAAGAGAGATTAATTGAATCATCCAAGAAAGGGCTTGGCATTATCCCCAAGTCATTTACCAGATTAAGACACGGAAATCATGAAAAGAGGTATCTTGTTGACTATGAAGCATTTGAAGTACCAGAAGAGGCATTATATTTAATTAATAATCCTATGAAAATTGAATTAAAGTAGATCCTTATCTATACATCTCCAGCACTTCTTCTTCCATAAAACAGAAAGATTTAATAAATCGCTTTACTTACGTAACTAATATATGGTTTCAATAGTTTACACTGATCATTTAAAATTAAGATTAAACATAAGAAAAATACCTTTTGGTTATCCAAGAAAGATATACCAGAAACCTGAGTTAAGGTACTATGACACTATAGAAAATACAGAAATTGCAATTAGAAAGCTATATTACAACCAAAAGATCAGGAATATGGCAATTGTATATGAGAAGAAAGGAGATAATATTGAAATAATTACAATACACCCAATATCAGAAGAAAAACTTTTGAATAGAATAATAAACAGGAGGTGGGTAAAAGATGAATAAAAAGTATAATTATGATGAGAAGTCTGATTCATTATTTATCCAAGTTAAGGATGGAGCAGAGGAATCCTTTGAGGAGATAGTCCCAGGCATAAATGTAGAGCTAAATAAAAAGAATGAAGTCATAGGAATTGAGATACTGAAAGCATCAAGATTCAATAAAAACCTTAATAATGTTATCGAAGTTAAAAATAAGTGCTAATAGAACTAATTTAGAGGTTATACATCTCAAGCACTTCCTCTTCCATGAAATGGAGTTTGCCAGGAATTATCAATGCATGCAGTGGCTCTCCGAAATTAAAATTTAATAATTCTTTTACTGTGCCAAATTTGATTAGTTGATTTTCGCTTCCTAATCTTGCGCAGCCAACAACTTTAGTATTTTCATTGATAATATTTTCATTTTCTTCGTCTGCATCTTTTCTCTTTTCCGCAATTGCCATCAACAGATGCAACGCTTCATTTACATCCATATACATCTCCCTAATCTTCTCTCCTTTTGCATTAAATTCTACCTTGATATCCAGCAAACACAGAGTATGCAGTCCATTTGCAAGATTCATCTTGATTACATCATAAGGAGTTTCAGGAAAGAAGTTAGGCTCTGGAAAGACAACTGTTGTAGTTCTACCGAATTTGTACAGATCCAAACCAGTAACGCCAACTGCAGTCATTATAGAGACATTGTTTATGATTTCAACTTTAATTCCTTCTTTTAATGCTCTCAACCTTAAGTCATGATGAGTAGTTGCAGAGAAGACATCTCCAACAACCAAGAAAGCAACATCATCTGCCTTTGCTTTATCTAAGATTTCATCTGCATGATTTTCAACCAGATTCCTGTCTGCCAAAATTATTTTTTTAAATGAGTTAATATTTTTTTCATTTTCTGCAAAATAAAATCTTTCCAATCTCTCATGGCTACAATTTAGTCTAGAAGTATAGCTTTCCAAATACACAAACTTTGCTTTCCTGACTATTTCCAAGCCGCGTACAGTTATATCTTTCTCATTTCCAAGGCCTAAGCCGATAAGGTAAAGGGTCATTTTTGTTTCTAAATATTCTCTCACTCTTTAACTTTTGCTTCTGCTGCACGTATCTCATCATAATGCATATCAAAGCCTGTTTGTCCAGGATAGATATTATCATTCACTACTTTTCTTTCTCCGCCTATGCTGCTGAATATAATTCGTTTCGATAAATCCCTTATAATCGTATTTTGATAAGGTGATGTCTCAATATGAACATATTCTAAGTCTTTTCTGATGTCTTCATATCTTACGTCTTTCAATCTTGCATCTGTCTTATCCATCTCAGCTTCAGTAAATTGGATATTTACTTTCATATAGATAAAATTATCTGACAATACAGATTTCAATAAGACTCTTTCATCATTAACAATAACAATCTTTCCTTCGTAATTTTTTAATTCTGCTAATCTTTCATCAGTCAGGGACATATTCTCGATCCTTTCAGTAGGATAAGGATGGAACGCACCATCAGATGCAATGCCGTTAGGCACATCAAAATGTAGGTCTCGAGGATCTCTGCCAGCCAGTATCTGTAGCAATCCATAAAACAGGTTAATATTTGCTTCCAATAACAGATCAAGGCTTCCTGAGATTCTTGGATTAATGTCAATAACATAAAGTTTTCCCTCTTGATCTTCTATTATGTCTATGTTGGACAAGCCTCGCAGCTTGAATGTATCAGCTGTCTTCTTTGCAAGGTCCTCTACTGCAGGATAAGGCTGAAGCTGTGCGCTCAGAGCAACTGAACCATTAGTATCTAATATTAATTTAGGCACCGCAGCAACAACCCTCCCCTGTAGATCAGATAATATGTCTACTGAATATACTCTTCCAGAGATATATTCTTGCAGCAAAAGCTTATCCACGCCTTTGTCTTTTGCAACACGCAACAGATAATTCAGCCTATCATAATCAGGTACATGCTCGATGCCTCCAGAGCCTCCACCGCGCAATATTTTAA
>JAGVZX010000141.1:0-3808 GCA_018302185.1 Candidatus Woesearchaeota archaeon | reverse complement strand
TGCAGATTCTGAATCAAAATATCCTGCTTCAGTGAAGTTAGGAGTTACAAGCTGTGCTGAAGGAGTAGGTATCTTCGCTCTTTTCAACATTTGTCGAGCCAGATATTTATCAGTACATGACCATACTTGCTTATAAGGAGGAGCCAAGACTGTAACATCACGTGGCTTAATCAGTCTTGCATATTCAGCTAGCAAGATCGCATCATGCTCATCTAAAGGCATGACTATATTTATTTTTTCTCTTCTGACAATCTTTTCCAATTCTAGAGCAGTATGGTCTTCGGTCTCTCCAAATCTATTTTTAGGAGTTAAATGCTGCGCAGGAAAAACTATCAGACCTGCTAAATTTTCCGACGCAGCTAACTTAGCCAACAATTTTTCAGTGTCTGTCTTCTCTCCCAAGAAAGCTTCTGTGGCAAACAAAGCTACATCAAACTCATCCTGCATCTTCAAAGCTCGTGCTACTATAGCTATCTTATGATCTATACTTGGAAATAATATCCTAAATTGCTTCTTTGCCATCTTCAGTTTAAACCTAAAACTCCAAGAACCATCTCAGAGGTTATCTAATACCCCTCAATAGTGACATTTTGTCTGTGAATTTAAATAGTTTTGGTTTTTTTAGAGGATATCTTAGTTATTCTTGATTTTCTTCAAATCCCAAAAATAGGTCATAAGATTTTTAAAGAAGTGGCTGCTTATTAGTTTTTTATAATGACTTATTGAATTTAAGGTGATAATATGTTTACTACGGAAGAATTGGCACTACAAACAGTATTTAAACCAGTTGCAAAAACAGATGCAGATTTTAAAAGAGTTTCACTAGATATATCTGAATTAACAATTGATGGAATCATTCAAGATAACTTAAGAGATGTTTTATTTACCAATATTGGAAGCTTCAATTATCTAGCAAGCTTAATCGATGCGTGGGCAAATGGTTCATATGAACAGGCACAAAAAATGTGTACTTCATACGTAGATTCATTTGCAAATTTATTAGGATTTATGAAAGGATCAAGCCCAAAATTGCATAATTATACGGTAGCCGAAATAGAGCATATTGCTGCAGGCTTAAAGCAATTCTACTTAACTGAGTTTGAATACATTGCCGAAATGAAAAAGAAAAATAATGAAGGCTGTGATTTTTCAACAGAATTGAATACGTTCGTAAATAACATTAAATCTATGACAATGACTATTGGGCAACAAAAACTTGAAGTACATGATTCTGCTTCAGTAGCTTCATATCTAAGAGAGAATTATAATAGATTATTTCGAAAATCTCCTCCTCAACCATCTGTTGCAATTACAGGAACCCCAAGTGGAAATACTGCATCTTCTTATGGTACATAAATTTCTGCTAATACAACAACTGCCAGAAGGCCACATAGTCCACTTCTCCCATATGCATCTGGATAAACAGAAATTATTCTCATTAATATTTTTTACAATTCAATATTTCTTTATTCTCCCATCTACCACATAATAAAAAAGCCCCCCTTGTTCAGGGGGAGAAATTGGTTTTTACCTTCATCTTTGGGGGTATGGTATAAGATGAAGGCAAGAAATCAAAATGAAAAAAAACTTGCCGACTAAAGCTTTATTTGCAAAATCAAGCTGCTTATCTCAGCACTTCGATGCCAAGCTCTCTGCTTATCTGCTTCTGCTCAAAGCTTGCATGCTTTGCATCTGCCTTTCCAAGGATCCAAGGAGATTTGACGCCAGTGATGATTGTCATTACAACCAATCTGCCTGTCATGTTCTCATCTACTCTTGCTCCCCAGATGACGTTTGCATCATCATCTAAACTTTCAGTGACCAGTTCACCGACTCTGTTGATTTCTTCCAAAGTCATGTCTGGACCGCCTGTGACGTGCAATAGTGCGCCTGTCGCTCCATCATAGCTGATGTCCAACAATGGATTGCTTAATGCTCCTTTGACTGCTTCATCTACTCTGTTTGCAGTATCACTACTACCAACACCAATCGCAGCAACTCCACCATTTGTCATGATTGCTTTTACGTCTGCGTAATCTAAGTTTACTAAGCTTGGAACAGCAATTGTTTCAACTATTCCTTTTATCATTGTAGCAACTAGTTCATTAGCGACTGCAAATGCCTGCTGGATTGGCAGATTTCCTGCAATCTGAACTAATCTGTTGTTATCGATTACAATGACTGTGTCTGAGATGTTTCTTAATTGCTGTAATCCAAATTCTGCTTTGTCTACTCTTGCTCTTTCTATCTTGAAAGGCATCGTAACTGTGCCGATAACGATTGAGCCAGTGTCTCTTGCGACTTGCGCAACTACTGGAGCTGAACCTGTTCCTGTTCCGCCGCCCATGCCTGCGCAAACAAAGACCATGTCAGATCCTTTAAGAGCTTCTTTTACTTCCTGGATAGTCTCTTTTGCTGCTTCTGCTCCCTTGTGGGGAAAGCCACCGCAGCCTAATCCTTTTGTGAGTTCTCTGCCGATAAGGAATTTTTTATCAGCCTGTGTAATATCAAGATGTTGCTTGTCTGTGTTGCACGCAATGATCTCTGCGCCTTTGATACCTTTCTTGTGCAGCCAATTTACCATATTATTGCCTGCGCCACCGCATCCTATGACTTTGATGTTTGCAGTTCCAACCTTGAAACCATCTGCATTGTACATGTCGCCAGAATTTTTCATTGCATTTTCTATTACAAAATCCATTTTTGTCTCCCCCGTTTATAGAGTTCCTCTCATTTTTTTCTATTACCCTGCATTACTGCTAGAGCTTTGAACATATAGTTTGGAGTACCAAAAACTTTAAATATAAGTTTATGTTTAGTACTACCTAAGAAAGAGCTTATTCAATTACGCCAATAATTGATTCAAAGCTTATATACGCCAAATTTTACATACGAACGATTTAAAACGACTTTTTTAAGCCAACAACGACTGAAAATCTTGTTTTTCGCCAAAAAAACCTGATTTTCTTAAAGTTTCTATTATGTTTATCTTATATATAAAGATTTCTGAAGTTGAGTATATAGATTACAGGCAATTATTTTATAGTAAGTTTATTTCGCTTTAGTATCGTTTAAACGCTTTCTCGTCGATATAGAAAAAAGTATACTGGGATAGTGGGTAAAAGGAGGTATAAACTGATTAAAATAACGAATTAGACCATGAAGAAAAGAATGAAGTAATAGTAATAATAAGGATAAAAACAAAAAAGAAGAGAAAAAAGAAACTAAATATAGAAAAAATAATCAAATTTTTCTTAAGCCCAGACAGCCAGCACTGCACACACAAGCACCAGATTAAACAAAGTATGGCCTGTATTAATCAGATACAGCTTAACAGGTTTTCCTTCCCATAGCACCATGCCTAACTGAAGAGGTGCTGCTATCCCAAGCCATAACCAAAATCCTAACTGAACTCCGCCTAGCAAACTTACTGCTCCAATATAATCAACAAAATGCGACAATACATATCCTGTGACTAAGGTAGTCAAAAACATTATCGCATAAGACCTTTTTACACTGCCGGATTTCTTTGCTTTTGCGATGTCTTTTGCGCTCATTTTGCTGACCTTCATCCATGCATTGCCGAACAACCATGAAGAATACCAAAAAGCTCCAGAAGCCATGCTAAGAACTCCAGCCAATAAGACTGCCCAATAATTTATTGTCACATATACCATTTTTCCTCACCTCTAATATTCTTAAAATTTAATTTAATAAAAAAATATACTGCTATAAAAAATAATTTAATATAAGATCAAAATAAGTGATTAATGATTTGGATTGGAAGCCTTATCCCCTTCCTTATACA
>JAGVZX010000134.1 GCA_018302185.1 Candidatus Woesearchaeota archaeon | reverse complement strand
TGAACATATCTGTTTACTTACGTAATTTGCCAGCATATTTTGTTTTGCTTATATATTCTCTTAGATTAGGTTTCATATTCCGCAGAGGATTTACATTTATAGTGACAGGATCAACTAATTCTTTGAAATAATTGTTTGCAGGGCATTTATCTATTTTACTACTTCTCTCATCAAACATCATTTGTTTTGCATCAGTATCTAAAGCGCATAATTTTTTTGCAGCCTCCTTCAAGCTATAAGCAAACACTTCGAATGACTGATATTCTCTATCCAAATGTTGGTAACGTGTATTATCCGGCAACCCTTTAAGCCTTTTCACCAATGAAACAGCTGCATCGTAAGAATCTGCAAGCTTTAATGCTATCTCATCGTCTGGAGGAGCAGAGCTTGTGGAAAGATAATTTACCATCTCTTCAAATAATTCAAATATTGCGTTTAATTTATCTGCAGGAGTTTTAGATCCGGAGCTGGATTGCGGATTAGGCACATGTCCTATAATATTCTCCAAACCTTCTGATTTAGTGGCCATAACATGCATCAAAGAACAACTTATATTTAAACCTTTTGTTCTTTACTACCAATTAGTACTAACTCAACTAAACGGCTTTTAAACATGCTATAACCCAATTCTTCCCTAAAATAGCCTTGTATACCAGTATACGAAATAGTAACATTTATATACTAGTATGCTTTTATAGTTTCATAGACGAGAGATGCAGTTAAATGCAGCAATTGTCATCGCCACCAAAAACATAATCGCTAATCAACGCGATGCAATAACAGCAAAGCGTCATTAGCACTAAGCGCATTGTTACAATGTGTTTAATCACGATCAAAGGCTCTCTGAAGAAACCCTTATAATATTCTAAAAAATTATAAGCCCTCTTCATACACCCTCTCACTCGATCAGAGAGCCATTTCTTCATCTCATAAGTTATCCTAAATAAGAAACAGAGCTTACACATCATCGCAATGCAGATTTGTACGGGAGAAAGCAGATTGCATTGTACTCACTCACAGCTGTTTGGAAAGATGGCTATCGGTCCAAGCAGCTTCCCTCTCATAGAGATCATAGAGACAACAAAAAACAGCGAATACACAAAACCAGATATGATATAAATAAGAGATAAATAAAAACCCAGCAACCACAAAAAAAGAGGTTACACCAACCCATATATAAAAAACGCAGGGCTAAAAAAACTTAGCGCAAATGCCTTAGTAAGCGGCAAAAATAAAAGCAATAAAAACACAACAAACAATAGTGATAGGACAAAGGATCTACACCAGTTTTGAATACTAAAGCTAAGTAAGCCCTGCATTTATATTTAAGTTATAGAGATAAAATAAATCGGTTGATTGCTTGAATTTAAGCAAGAGATATTTGTGTGTAGTGACTTACAGCGACGTGAATCAGAGCAGTGATGACAATGTTGAACGATACTTGGAAGTACAGTAAAGTACAGACTATAATGCTCATCCAGAGCAACATAGACGGAAAGAGAAAGGATTTTCTAAACACCTATTTGTTAAATGTACAAAGCAAGATCAGCATGAAGACCAGCATCAGGAACAATAATACAAATCTGCTTGAAAGCGATTAGATTTTTGTTAGTTAACATCTTCTAAGTAGTTACAAAAAGGAAATATTTATAAATTATAGCCTGTTTTTGCTGCACTATGGCTGCAACGATAGCACCTTTTGAGAAGGTATGGAAGATTGATACAGAACAATACAGACACCTTAATTACCATGACATATTAGGTGATGTAAAAAACCTAGCGTTAGTAGAGCCATCAAACGGCTTAGAAATTCTATGTGCAATTTTATCTGACAATACGCGAGTAGGAATAAATCCAGAAGATGGCTCAGTTATATGGACAAACTATGACCAAGTTTTTGATAGCCATAAACAATTCAAAGAGTTTCATGCTTTTCCGTATAGTGAAGATGAAGGCTTATTGTATTTGCTTGCTAGACAAGAAAATGAAATTTTAGAAGTTGATGCTGAAACAGGGCAGATTCGTAGAAGAATAGATCTTAAAAGAGAGTTAGGTACAGCTTGGGTAAATGGGAGTACACTATTTGGAGCATATGATGAAAACCATCTAATAGGTTATGATAGAAATACAGGAGAACAACGTTGGCAGAGAGAGTTCAGTTCTAAAGTTAGGATTTTAGGACATGATGAAAATGGAAATCTCTATGTAAGCGTTAAAAAAATGGATGATTTGCTAGTTCTAGACCCTAAAACTGGCAAGACAATTCGCACTTATGATCCAGGTACAACTGCCACTTCTTTGGCAATTGGAGATTCAGAATTATATCTAACTTTGTGGGATGAAAATGGTTCAGTTGTTTCTTTGTCAAGAGAAACAGGCAAGCAGAATTGGAAAGTTGAGAAAAATACCAATAGGGTTATTCGTGATGGCAGCCAATTATTCTTGTTAACAAGAGATTTACGCAAAGTTCTTTCTTTAGATGCAACCACAGGCAAATTATTATGGAGGCATGAAAAATTAGGTGACCCAACAATAAATGATTATGATGTTACAGACGGCCATGTTATAGTAGGATATAGTTCAGGAAGCTTAGGAATACATAATAGAGAGACAGGAGATCCAGAGAATCTTTTTCCTATGGACCATGGTAGTGTAAACATTGTTACTGCATCAGGTACTGGCAAAGTTTATGTTGCTGATAAAAGAGAAATTGCTTTATATGCGCCTAGGAAGTAATCAAGGTATCCTGTTCAAGCTCTTTAAGAGATAATTCTCAATATCCTCATCATCAATGATCTTATCTGCAGCTTCTTTCTTATGCTCGATAACTTTATTCTCGCCAGATTCAAAGCCACCGATGTTTGCGCATGCTTCCCTTAGCTTTATCTCAGCTATTGAGCTTTCCTCTTCGCTAAGCTGCTTTGGCTTCCATTCAAAGTTTAAGTTATCTCCTTGTTGCATCCTTGGAATTATATGCATTGCAACATGTGGAATATCCTGGCCTGCAGCCACACCATTTGCGATTATCATGTTTGTACCGCCCAAATTAAGGCTGTCAAATAAAGCAGCAGATAATTTGCTTGCAACTGTGAACATCTTTGCTGTTTCAGCATCAGGAACTTGCTCAAATATGGTATGATGCTCTTTAGGCACCAGCATAATATGACCTAATGACGCAGGCTCCTGGTTTAAGTAAGCTCAGTTTTGGCGTGCCATTTTTGTTATTTTTAGGATATGTTCACTATTTTTTTATCAACCGAATAGTTTTGCAATTACATCCAAGTCAACTCCTGACTTAGGCTTTTCTGAAGAGTCGTTTTCCTTATTCTCTTCTTGTGATGATTCACTTTCTTCATCATCAGCTTTCTTCTTTGGCTTCCTTTTACGTGGTTTAGCTTCAGTTACTTTTTCTGTTTCTTCTTCAGTTTCCTGTTCTTCTTCAGGATGTTCTCTATCTTCATCAGATGATTCTTCTTGTTCTTCTGCCGATGCTTCTTGTGAGTCATCTTCTGGAGTTTCTTCACTTTCATCAACATCTATGACTCTTGGCTTATTCTCAATCTCTTTTCTTTCAGAAAATCCTATCTCATCTGGCTCTGTTCTTCTATTTGCTAATAATTTTTCATCAGGATTTTTCCTGACATCGAGCATTGCAGGGATAGTAACAATAGGTTTTTCTTCAGAAGTTTGTTCAGGCTTTTGCTCTTCTTTTTTCTCTGCGTAATTAAGAAGCTCTTTTATCTTTGGAGCAAGCTTTTCTTTTATCTGCTTTAGCTGGGCATCATTGATCCTATATTTTGGAATTGCAATGTTCAGCCCGTCTTTTTCATCTCGGGGAATGATATGAAGCATGACATGCTGGGCTTTTTGGCCTGCTGCTGCGCCATTTGCAACAAAGATGGTTGTTCCCTTTGCTTCAAGAGCTTTCAGCATAACATTAGAAATTGCTTTAGCGACCATTGCCAAATGACCTAATATTTCATCAGGCACTAAAGGCAAGACTGCATAATGCTCTTTGGGCAATAATAGAACATGGCCTGCATTTGCTGGATTGATGTCAAGCACGCCTAAGCAATTTATGTCTTCATATATCTTTTTTGCCTGCTGCTTGCCGGAAGAGATATGGCAGAATATGCAATTTTGCTTTTGATAGTCACGAAGCTCTTCAGGAGACATCCTGCTTAATCTTTCCTGCAATTCTTGAGCCTGCTCTTGAGTCATCTGCTGCTGCGCCATTTAGTTCACAACCCGTATAGAAATATTTAAGTTTATAAATATATGTGAAAATTTGTATGCCAATAGTAAAAACTTACGAAGCAGCTGCCGCAATTGGCACTGGCTTTGATGATATTCTAAGTTGCTCCTCCTCTACGCTTAGAAGTTTAGTTGTGACATTAGAAAAGCATTGCGTGATGTGTTAGTTGATGTATAATTAGTTGGCATACTCATTTCATTCGTAGGTTTGGAGACGTAACTCCAAACCATTGCCCGTCGCAACATTCTCTTAGTCTCTGGATTTGTGCCAACTTAATTGGCGGCAGCTGCTATGCACATACCCTCAAGTTTGTAGAAGATTTTACTTAATTAGAACCATCATTATTTTGCCTTGCTGATCGCATCATTTGTGAATGCGATGCATGTGTTCTTGGTGTCGTTCCATTTAAGTGAGCCGCATAATGAAAGGTTTTTAGTGTTGACTGCAATCTTGCCTATGCAGATATCTTTTGCAAATGGGTTTGATTTGCTAGTTATCTTTTGGCAGGTAGGAACTGAATTGGTTGCTACACCTATCGTCGAATAGCAGGTTATTTTTTTCTCAGCTAATGCGATCTTATCACATAGCTCAGCATCCTTATTTGCAATGCTTATAGTCGAATAGCACTCATCTGCAAGAGTCTCTTCATTAACTTTTGCGCATAATTCGCTGCTGCTCTTATTGATAGCTATGTCTTTTAGGCAGATGTTGCTTTTTTCCCTATTTGTAATCTTGGAGCAGGCATCTTGATTAAGAGTATTTGTGGAAACAACCAAAATGCAGCCTTCTTTTGTTGAAACATCTGCGATATTATCGCACAAATCCAATTCATTCTTCAGTTCTGCAAGATTCCCATAACATGTTTCCTGCAATAATGTGTTTTTCATTATCTTGCAGCTGCCTGAATCAAGATTGGCTGTCGCATCCTTTAGAATCTCCTGGTCAAGAAGGTATTCTTCCTTTTCTTTCTGAAGCTCTGCAGGAGTTTTTAATGGCAGGTTCTTGTCCTGGCCCTGCTCAATCTTTATTGCAGGATTGACTTCATTTGTTGGTTTGATCGGCACAGTACATGAACTGACTAATAACAATATCAGAACTAACATCAATACTATTGCTAATGAGATTTGCTTGATCTTAAGTGCCATAAGCTTAGAATTAACATGCTTATTTTTAAAGTTTTTGATGGTTTTAACTTAAATCCTAGCACTTATTATCCCTGCCATCTGAATGGCACCTGTGCTGTATCTCTTTTTTTATATCTTCCAATGCAGTATGCACTGCTTTGCTTAGATCCCATTCGAGAACATCTGATTCAAATATTTTTCTAGGAGTATGCAGTCTTGCAATAACCTGATAACGCTTCCTGTTTCCGCCTTTGCTCTGCGGCTTTATGTGCACAATAAGCTGTGTTATCTTTTTTACTTCTCTCTCTAATTTGCCATAGTATGAAGAGCAGACTGCTTTTGCAACTGTCAATTCATCTGCAGATAATTTGTCTGTGCCTACATATTGTATGTTGTCCATTTTAATAGTGTATATCTTGTTATATTTAATAGTATTGGTTATTTACTTTTTATCGTTATGACCATGTAAAAGCATCAGCCATATTTGATCTGCAGCACATGCATTGTCAACACAGCAACTGCAAACAATACTCTCAGTAGTCTGAATATCTGCTTGGCATGGGATGCCGGACTTCTGACTATAGACCACATGCCCTCAATTATCAAAAATGCGCTTCCAAAGAGAGCGATCACATCCACGATAGGCGGATCAAGATAGCTGCAGTTTGGAGTAAGGTTTCTTTCATTTGCGGTGAACAGAAATATGACTGCAAGCATCACAATGACAGAGAATATGATCATCGCTGCATCAATTTCTATCTGGAAGAGATGCTCTTTCTTAGAATTTTTATTAATGCTGCTAGAAGAATTAGAGACGGACTTATTCTGATTTTGCCTGTTTTTTCTTCGTGCCAAGTTATTGAACCTCTTTTTTATAAATTTCTATATCTCCCCTAAATCCCTATATCTCTTCTAATATCGTATCGAAATTCTTCCTTGATGGATCATTCTTGTATTTCTGAGCAAATTTAAGTATCCTTTTATTTATGATAAGACCTTTATTCTCTAGACCATAAGCAAAGCTTCCTGAAGTAAGGAATTGGCAGAATTGTGTAACATTCTTCGGATCAAGTGTTTTCCTGCATCTCTCAAAATCGATCATCCTTGCGCCATCTGTGGTTATGAGAATGTGCTTAACAGGATGATGCATCTCTTCTTTATTTATCTGCAGCAAGTCCATCTCATAACATTGCCTGAAAATATCCTGGATAACATGCCTTATCTGGTTCTTGTTGCTGTGTTGCACATAATCAAACAATTTCTCTCCGTCAATATATTCCATGATAAGAAAATCCTTGCCTGAATGCAGCATCTTTGGGCCGATCTTTTTCTTGTTAAGTATCTTAAGCCATCTGCTCTCCATGTCAACTCTGCTTACAGCGCCAGGATTCAAATCAACTTTAATTGCAATATCTTTGCCTTTGTATGTGCCAGAGTATACAATTCCGCGATGGCCTTTTGCCAGGAAATTTATGTTCTTGATACCTTTTAATCTTTTTATTATTGGATTTTTTTCTGCAGTGTAGACATAAAGCTCTTCAAATGAAACTTTTTGCTTTGCAACGCGTTTGAAAGTAAATCCATGGTCTATCATTATGCTCTCAACTTTAGCCGGATTGGTAAGTGATGAGATAAGGAACAAGATCATGCCGTTCATCAAGATATCCTTTTTCTTGCGTGAAAATCTCTCTAGGATCTCATAGCCATGCTTGCCCCCAGAAGTTGCCAATGCGCTTTCTTGCGGCT
>JAGVZX010000133.1 GCA_018302185.1 Candidatus Woesearchaeota archaeon | reverse complement strand
CATGATTATTCACATCCATCTAAAAATAGGTATTATTAAAAATTATATCTCTAAGTAGATAATCACTTACTTCAAACAGCTATGCGCCTTATATCCTTTCTTCTTAGCATCTTCTTTGCTTGCAAGCCAGACTCTATTCTTCTTGCTTATCTTTTCTGCCCATTCGCATTTTGGGGCATGGTAGCTGGTGCTTGATTTGCTTGCAACAAATTTGCCTGGTGAATAGGCAGTAGAATATTTTATGGAAGATTTAGGTTTTTCCTTAGAGGATTTCTCGGCAGAGGCTTTTTCATCATCATGGTATTTTTGCAGCTCTGCTACCTCTTTCTGGTCTGCTTTCTCAAACTCAACATCTTCAAAGATTATGTTCGGGTCTGAAACTTTTTCCTGCAGTTCTTTAAGTAATGGGTCTGGGACTTTAAAACTCTCAAAATTCTTTGGCAGCTTATGCTTAATTGATCTAGGCTCTTGCTTAGGATATTTTTGCTTATCCAGCTTATTCAAGCTTATTATAAAACCAAGCAATCCAACAAAGCTTAACAGCACATAATTGTATAACCTGAACCCAAAATTAAAGTACAGGAACAATGTATTGACTAATGTCACTGCAAAAAAGACCAGCAATAATGGAAATGAAAAGTCAAGGTCAAAATAAACTCCTGCCATTGCAATTAGCGCAACTGCAAGGAATAAGCCTAGCAATAGGAATTCGCCAACAAATGCCTTTCCATTCAGCTCAAACACTCTTGGAATAAATTTTAAAAAGAATACTAGCAACACAACATTTAACGCTACAAACACCCCTGTATTTTTTCCCATTGTAACAATAGGAAGATGTTTGTTTTATTTAAATGTTTTCATTATTAGCATTTTAGAGTGGTATTCTAGTTAATCACTTATTGAGAGTAAAATATTGATAAAATTTATAAATCAAATATGACTTTAAAGTATAAAATGACAGAAAGATTTGCACCTTACATTGAACAGGAGATTATCTTCGCATCTAGAAACAGATTTCAGAGGACAGATACTCCTCCTGAATATGTACTACAGCTTGTACAGGATTATGTGGCTAGTTATCCAATTTTGCCGAACAGCTTAGGAATACCTATCATAGATCTTACAGATACTGGCATAGAAATATTAGTAGGTAAGTTATATGAAGAACATAGAGATCTTGTTTCTAAAGCTGCTCATAAGCAATTACCGGTTGTACTGACAAGTGGAATTGTAAATGCCATAATGTATGAAGTAATTACAGGCGACCCTATAACAAAGGCACCAAAAGACACTCGACATGAGGTTCTTGAGTTATTTGTTAGTGTTTTATATTTTCCTAGTCAAGCAAAGAGGCCTTATGATCCAGGCAGAGCAGTTATTGAAATCGGTGGTAAATGTGTAGCAACAAAAATTCCTGCTATAGGTACAGAGAAGTTTCAGGTTGCGATCATACAGGATGGTAAAGAAGAGTTGGTGCAAAGAGTAGTAGATTACTTTAAACAAGCTGTATTTGCTGGAGGCATAACAAATCTCAAACTTGCTGCAACCAGACAAGTGCAGCCATTTTCCGGAGAGGTTTTTGTTTGGAGCGAGCCTGAATTCAATGTTCCACAGGAAGTATTGGCTAGGTATAATGGCAGGATAAAATTTAGGCCTAGATATCAACCTAATAAAGATTAGGCAATAATTCTTTCTATTGTTTCTCCATCTCCTCATCATATTTCCCTAATGCAGCTAAGCTATTTAGCTTTGCTCGCTTATAGAATTCCTTTTGCGCAGCAGCTACATTCTCCTGCTTTCCTTGCCATGCTTTTAATGCAGGCTCCTGCAATGCTCTAGCGTAAGAGAAGCTAAGATTCCATGGCAAACTTCCAAGCTTGTGCATCTCATTCAGATGCTGAGTAGCTTCCTGCGGTGTCTGTCCTCCTGATAAGAAATTGATTGTAGGAAGAGTTGATGGTACAGTCTTTTTTAAAACTTCAACTGTTCTTTTAGCAACTTCTTTTATTCCTGCCCTGTTTGATGCATTTTTGCCAGAAATTACCATGCTTGGCTTTAAGATTGTATACTCTAATTTTACATCATGTTTCTTGAGCGCAGCAAATAATGCATGCAAAACTTTTTCTGTAACTTCCTGACATCTTTCAATTGTATGGCTGCCGTCCAAAAGAACCTCTGGTTCTACAATCGGCACAATGCCATGCTGCTGGCAAGTTAATGCATATTTTGCAAGCGACTCAGAATTTTCCTGTATCAATCCATCGCTAGGAAGAGTATCTGTTATGCTGTATGTCGCTCTCCATTTAGCAAATCTTGCACCTACTTTCCTATATTGCTCTAACCTCTCTCCTAAGCCATCTAATCCCTGAGTTGCTTTCTCTATCTCAGAATCATTAAATGGCACTAGACCTTTATCAACTTTAATGCCTGGAACAATATTATGTTTTTTCAGAAATTCTGGGAATGGGGTTCCATTAACAGCATCACCAGCTTTTTGATAAAGTGTCTCTTCATACAATATGATTCCAGCAATAAATTGGCTGATGTTTGGCGTTGTAAAAAATAATTCCCTATACTGCCTTCTTGTCTCATCAATGCAAGGTATCTTTGCGCTGTCAAACCTTTTTTGGCAGGTGCCAGAGCTTTCATCTGCTGCAAGGATGCCTTTGCCTGGGACAGCTATTTCCTTGATTGTTGCCTGAAGCTCATGTTCATAATTTGTCATCTAAATCACCCTCTTGATCTTTTGTTAAGAAAAGAGAATATTAATTTGTTTTTAAATTATTTGGTTTTTAGAAAGGTATTTCAGAAATTAAGCTGCTCTGTGATATTCTAAATTTCTTGACGCGGCTTCTATGAACCTATCTACAAGCTCCCTATCTTTTGGTTTTTTAGATAATAACATCAATCCATCTACCATAAATAAAGAAGATAATGGGCCTAAGCCAACATTAAGATAATAATTAGTTCTGCCTCTAGTTTTAACAGGAATTAAAATGCAGCCATCCTTTAAGGTTATTCCTTTTACCACTTCAATTGGCAGATTATATCTTTGTATATCGTTAGGAGAGTCTTCATAGATTATAGCTGAGCCATGAGGTGCATCTACAGGAAAAGCTATACTATTTGAAGGAGGATAAAGCCATAAAGCAGGTTTTCCTAATTGAGAAAAACTATGTGAATGGATATATTTTGCTATGGTCCTATAATCCAAAATAAGCTCTGGAATCCCTGCGGATTCCTCTACTCTAATAGAACCTTGAACCAAGCCTAACTCTCTTCCATCAAGTCCGTGTGTATATGTTTCTGCATTTGGATCAGGCAAAAAAGAATGGGTTAATGGTCTAGTAATCTCATAAATGCCATCTAATACTATAACAGGATCTTGTGCAAGCGTATCTTGCAATGCCTGTACTTTGGTGCGTAATTCATCTCTTTCTTCAGGGGTTTTAGCATGAAAGGCTATGTAGTCGTCTATCGTTAATGCGTTAGCTGTAGCTGTCATGTTAGAAGATGTAAGAATGAAGAGGTTTATATATTTTGTGACTTATTTTTTCTTTGCATGAATAAATTTTAAAACAACAATTCATTCTTTCTGATTTATACTGCTTTATTTTAATAATTTCATTTAATACTTTAATCTTATCTGTGAGGGGTAGCATGCTGCTGAAATCATTGAAGCTGAATAACATAAGAAGCTATAATAACCAAGAAATTCTCTTTCCATCAGGCAGCGTGCTGCTAAGTGGGGACATAGGTGCAGGAAAATCCACTATCTTGCAGTCCATTGAATACTCATTGTTTGGCTCCAGGCATAAGACAGGAGAAGCTTTATTGAGAAACGGAGAGAACTCTAACTGCACCAAAAGAAAGCAGCGATATAAGAAACACAGGCAGCATAAAGAATGAGATCAAACAGGCAGCTGGCTACATAATAATCGATGGCTTGAAATCTGAGCTTACACCTATCGAATTAAAATCAAAAGTGTTTGAGCTATTGCAGTACCCAAGAGAATTGGTAAGCAAATCAAGAGATCTGATCTATAGATATACTGTTTACACTCCGCAAGAAGAGATGAAGCAGATATTGCAGGAAGATAAAGATACGAGATTAGATACTTTACGCAAAGTGTTTGGCATAGACAAATACAAGCGTGTAAGGGAGAACAGTTCTATCCTTGTGCGATATCTGAGAGAATTAAATGCGCAATATTCTGGTGAAGTGTTTGATTTAGATGAGAAGATAAGGCAGAAAGCAGAGTTTGAACAGCAAAAAACAATTCTAAATGAAAAGCTTTCTTTGTTAGAGCCTATACTTTCTGCATTAAAATCAAGAATCGAGCAGAAGAAAAGCTTTTTGCAGCAGTTGGAGCAGAAGCTAACTGAGCTTACTCTATTAAGAAAGAATCATGCAATAATTGATACAAAGATAAATGAGAAATTTCTCCAGCAAAGAAACACGTTGAATGAGATAAATTTGCAGGATAAGTCAATCACTTTGCTAGAACAGAAATTAAAATCAATAGACTCAGAGCTGACAACTGTTGAAATTGCGCACTATCAGCAGTACTTGGGAAAGATAAAAGAGCTCGAGCAAGATCTCCAGCAAAAAGAGTTATCCTATCAGGAAGTTTCTAATAAGCATACTAGATCAAAGATAGAAAGCGCATCACTAAATGCAAGGATGCAGGCAATCAAAGAAAGACATCTGTTGCTTGAGAATAAATTGAAGATTTTGCCTGAAAAGCAAGCTAAATTCGAAGAGCTGAGACGGCTATTAGCATCAAAGGATGAATTTGCGCAGAAGATAATCGGACAGGAAAAGCTGCTTAATGAGATGAATGTGCAAATAAAGGAATTTGAAGTCAACAAGGCAAATTCCGAGAAGCTGAAACTCCAAATATCACAATTAAATAATTGCCCAGTGTGCCAGCAGGAAGTCTCTGAAACGCATAAGCATGATGTGGTTACTGAAGAAGAGAGCAAGATAGTAAATTTAATCAATGAACTCTCAGCTGTTATGGAAGAGAGAGAAAAACTACAGAATGAGCTAGCTAATAATAAAAGACATCTTGAGTCAATGCAAAAACAAGAGATGCAGCTGCAGTCAATAACTTCTGAGATAAATGCATTAACTGAGCTAGCTGCAGAGAAAAATGCAAACACTGAGCTGTTGAATGCATTAAATGCAAAAATAAACCTGCTGAACTCAAACATCTTGCAGGATAAAGAGCTGCTGAAGCATAAGGAAGAGATCGATAGCTTGAGATTACTAATAAAAAAAATCCATGATTATGCATTAAGGGAAAATGAGAAAAACAATCTTCTTGCTTTAATCAATGACAAGAAATCTGCAAGACTTTCATCGGAAAACACTAAGCATGCGATTGAAGCTGAGCTGAGAAGATTGGCAGATGAGAAGAAAATTGCAGAAGAAAAGCTTGCGCTCAATTCTGAGGCAGAGCAGCAATTCAATTCTGAAAAAGTTGCGCTTGAGCAGCATTATTCCCAGGAAAGGATGCAGGAGCTGACAGTTATTGCATTAAGAAAGGAAACAGAGAGCATTGAAAAGAGCATCCTTTTGCTTACTAATGAGATAGAAAGAAAAAATAATGTAAAGCAAAAAATTTCTAAAATGAATGAATTAAACAATTGGCTGCAGGAATACTTTATAACATTGACTGAGATAATGGAACGGCATGTGATGCTTAAGCTCTATCATGAATTTAATGAATTATTTCTAAGATGGTTTGACATCCTAATAGAAGATGAGACAATGTCTACTAGATTGGATGATGAATTTACACCGATAATCGAACAGAACGGATACGAAATCAGCTTTGATAATCTTTCTGGCGGAGAAAGGACTGCGTGCGCGCTTGCATATCGATTGGCATTAAACAAGACAATAAATGATGTGATGAGCAGGATCAAGACAAGAGATCTGATCATATTAGATGAGCCTACAGACGGATTCAGCAATGAGCAATTAGATAAAGTAAGAGATGTTCTTGAGCAGCTAAACATGAAGCAAGTCATTATCGTCTCGCATGAGAGCAAAGTCGAGAGCTTTGTCAATAGTGTTGTAAGGATAGAAAAAAGAGAGCATGTGAGCTGTGTTGTTTAGAGAATTTTTTGTCGTATTTGTTTATTTTGTTCGAGTAGTCTTAATCTTATTTTGCAGTTTCTGGTACAGACTTTGTAGGCATTACAGGTTCTTTTGGACTTTTGTAGAGCTCATAAATAAGTTCCATAATCCTATCTTTGGTTTCATGGCTGCCATAAGCCGAGCCATTTGCATGGATAAGCACAGGGGCATTTGCAGCAAGAATCTGATGCATATTTACGCGAACTCCAGGCATATTTATCTCAGCACCGTCAACATCATATGAAACTCCATAATCATATCTGCTTAGAAGTTTACGGTCACCTGGCGCTAAATCATTCATAGCAGGTGCAAGAGATTCTTCGCCTAATACTGCAATATAACTGTTTCCTGGCGCACTTGGCATCCGTTTGGCAAGCATCTTTGAAGCTCTTATTTTGACTGCAGAAACACTGCTTTTATCATAGGATTCTGAGACAATGTATAAGTAGCCATTTTTGGCAAGAACTTTGGTAACCCTGTCATAAGAGCCATTATCGAAAATATCAACTGTTAAGCCTGCTTCTAACACAGCAACTTCCTGCAATTTCTCTAAGACAGCGTCTAGTCCAGTTACCTCTAAAGTGTATGGCTTTTGCCCAGGAATATTCCAGCCTTGCAATATCCTGTCAAATCTTGTCACGTGTTCTATATTTATTATCGGAGCTGACATATTAAAGGATAGTATTGGGTTATTATTAAATGTTTTCCGAGTCTTTATCTGCTTATATCAAAATACAAATGTGAGAATGGATAAAATGTATCTCATCTGACCTAATGGAATCATTTTCTGCCAGTTGGCTCATGAATCTTTCCTGTGATCCCTAATTCTTCTAACAATAGATTACTAGGATATTGGCTGCTTGGCAGATGCTGTATTGTAACATGATATGTACCTGCACCCAGATTAGGTAAACTTAGGGTTTGCGGATCAGCACTTCCTGGATTACTGACAACTAGATGTGCAACTTCTCTCCTGGAATCAGCTACACCTACTTTTTCCAGATAAATACCTACTTCAGCACCTGGAGTCACTGGACCGATTGATTTTAATGATAAAGATGCTTCTTTAAGAGTGCCTGTCGGAACAACAAATTCGTATGTGGCAGAAGGAAATTGATATGCTGCATCATCTAAAGTTTCTGCAGCTAAGCTGGGATAAATAACCCTTAC
>JAGVZX010000139.1 GCA_018302185.1 Candidatus Woesearchaeota archaeon | reverse complement strand
ATCCTGATGCAGTTCTTCGATATCTGTTATTTTTAAGGTATCTGTAAACTCTCTGCTAAAATCTATCTTTCCTTCTTCTATCAGCATATCAATTAAAGCGATTGTGCATTCCTGGTTTCTTGACTCATAGCCGAATTTTCTTGATATTGCCAGCATGCAATGATATATGCAGTAAAAGAATGCAGGTGCAGCCCAATCACTAAAGCTGCTTTCATCAAAGAATACTGCTGCATCCAGGTTATGCTCTGCTTTAATAAGATGCTTTTTTGCGGCCTCAATGTCTGGCTCTGCCTTTATTAGGCCTCGATGCAAGCCTTTTTCTGCAAGCTCCTTATCTGCTTTCTTAAGGCACCACCTTACTTTGTTATCTGCTTGAGACATTTTTAACGACCTCCAACAATTTATCGCAGCCATGCAGAACATAGCCTGTCTTTAAGATATCTAATACCACCTCTTGTTTTGCCTTCAGATTATTTTCCAGATCATTTGGCGTTTGAACTACAGGATGTATCGGCTTAAGGAGAATTTTATTCTTTTCTTTAATTAACCGCATAACTTCATCATATTCTTTATTTTTTAGCACAATCAATATATCAATGTCCTTAGCCGCATTAGCATTCTTCAGAGTAGAGCCAAATATCACTAAGATCTCCGAATGCTCTGCTAATTCCTTAAATTCAAAGAGCCATCTCTGTGCTTTTTCTCTTGCTTCGTTGATCAGCAGTGTTTCAATAGTCCTGAAAACATAATAATCCTCCAGATTAAGCTTATAGAAATTAGCTCTTCCTATCTTTTTGCCGCGGATAAAGCCTTTTCTTTCCAGCTCTTTCATTGCCTTGAATGCGCCTGCATGGCTCATCTTAACCATCTTGCTTATCGTATGCGGATTATAATCTACAGAGAACTCTTTTACTAAGACAAGCAATATTTCAGTTTCTTTATTGGTTAGGCTGCTCATTTTATTTACATTGATTTTGACATTATAAGCTGATTTAATTTATTATCTATAATCTATTTTACTATATCAACTACTAGTTAATATATATTAACTACTAATTAATATATAAATGTTTCTATAAAATTAGGGATATTTTTTGTAAGAATCATACTACCTAAACTTCATCTGTGGCATACCGCCGCCTTGAAGCTTTTTCATCATCCTTTCCATGTCTCTTGGACTTCCGCCGCCCATCATCTTAACCATCTTTTTGCTTTGCTTGTATTGTTTCAGTAACTCACGAATCTCATTTATGCTGCAGCCAGAACCTTTAGCAATCCTTTCAATTCTGCTGCCGGAGATCAGCTCAGGATCCTCTAATTCCTTTTTAGTGCAGCTGTTCATGATATATTTCCATTTTTTTAGTTTTCCTTCCTGCACTGAGATCATGTCTTTAGGCAATTTCAGCTGCCCCATCCCTGGAATAAGCTCCATAACTTTCCCTAACGGACCCATCTTGCTCATGGCTTCCATCTGCTGATAAAGATCAACAAGATTAAATTTGCCAGACATGAATTTTTCACCCATATCTTTGGCTTTTTCCTCAGAAATATCATCCATAGCATCCTTTGCTTTTTCCAGCAAAGACTCTATGTCTCCCATTCCTAATAATCTTCCTACAAATCTTTTTGGAGAGAAATACTCTAGATCCTCTGCTTTCTCTCCAACTCCAATGAATTTGACGTTTGCATTTGTAATGCTGCAAGCGCTTAATGCGCCGCCGCCTTTTGCTGTGCCATCTAATTTTGTGATGATAACGCCAGTTACACCACATGCATCATGGAAACTCTGCGCTTGCTTTTGTGCCGCCTGCCCAATGTCTGCGCTCAAGACAAGCAGATTTTCATTTGGCTTTATTTTAACATTAAGCAACTTTAGCTCTTCTACCAGATCCTCGCTCAGCGCATCTCTGCCGGCAGTATCCACTATAAGAATATCATATTTTTCATACTCATGCAGCTTCTCAAATTTCTCATAGATCCTTAATGCAGCAGTGTTTAATGCATTACTGAGGTCTGCGGTTCCTGTTTTTTCATCCTTCTTTCCATGTTTCTGGGCAGCATTTGCAGCCAATGCAATCTCCTTATCACTATACACAGGAACATTTATCGCTTTTCCAACCTGCATTATCTGGTCGATTGCAGCAGGCCTATGTACATCTAATCCAATTAATGCAACCTTATATCCTCTCTTTGTAAAATATTTCGCAATTTTGCCTGTTGTAGTTGTCTTACCACTTCCAAAAAGTCCAACTAACATTATCTTGAATGGCTCTTTTCCATCTTTGCCAGATTTGACAACCTTAATCTCAGAAACATCTTTGCCCAAGAAATTAGTCAATTCTTCATAAACAATATTTACAAGATGTTCTTTCTTAGTCAATGCAGCTGGAGTTTGTTCTTTAGTGATTCTCTCTTTGATCTTATTCGTCAGCTCAAAAACCAGCTTGACATTTACATCGCTCTGCAGCAAAGCGCGCTGGATATCCTTAACAAGCTCATTTATCAGCTTGTCATCTACAAAGATTGATTTTGCTATCTTGCTTAATGTATCTTTCAAAGAGCTTCCTAGTTTATCAAGTACCATATTTATAGAGGATACTAGTATAAAGTTTATAAATATTTAGGAGAAATTAATGGGATATACCTTATTTTATTTATCAAACCAGCTTAAAATAAATCCTCCTCCTTTCAGCACCTTTATTCTCTAATTTAATCAGTTCCAGATGCCCAATCTCAGAAAGCGTCCTTACATGTGTGCCGCCGTCTGCCTGCACATCAAATGGCGCACCATTTTTTCCAGAACCTTCTTCCCCAATCTGCACTATTCTAAGTTCATCAACTTGTGGAGGCAGTGCAGCAGCCAGTTTTACTATACCTGAAATCCTCATCGCTTCTTCTCTCGGCAAAAAGTATGTCTTGACAGGAAGATTTCTGTCAATCACTTCATTTGCTTTCTTGACGTATTCTGCCATCTTTTCCCTGTCAAAATCCTTCAGTGAGAAATCTATCTTTGCTTTTTCTGTCTCTAATTGGTTGCCGGTTATCAATGCGCCTGTTTCATTGTTTATGACAGTTGAAAGTACATGAGAAGCTGTATGGTATCTTTGCAAAGCATTTCTTCTCTGCCAGTCTATCTTGCCATGCACTTTATCACCTACATTTAATGTTGAACCATCACCCAATGCTTTAATCTCATGGCTGATACTGCCAGCTACTTTTGCAACAAATAAAACTTCAAATGCTTTATTGTCGCTTGCTCTTGTCAATGTTCCTAAGTCATTCAATTGTCCACCTGAATTTGGATAGAATGCAGTTTGGTTAAGAACAACAGATTTGTTGCCGTTATTATTAGTACTATCCTTGTTATTGATATCAACATTATTGCTTGGCGCATCTGCTACACTAACTACTTCTGCGTCAAATTCCTGCAGATAGCTGTCTGTCAGATAGAGTGCTGATTTCATTTTTTATAAGTTGGTGGTGTTATATATTTATAATCAGTTTATAATTTTTATTATTATTTCAGTTTATTGCTATTATTTATTTGACTTTATGGAACACAAAATGCCTGCCTTCTTTCTCTCTTGTCAATCTGCCCAACATGCATAAGATATACAAGCTGTACCTTACTCTCTGTGTAATATACTGCGGCTCTTCATATTCCTTGTAAAATGCAATTGCTTTATTTTCTTTGTTCCTAAAATCTATCCTCTCTGATATCTTCTCGACAATAAATGTGTTTCTTGGAAAATCTGCGATTGTTTTCTCAATCAGAGCTAACTCCTCTTGACTGATTATCTGAATATTGCCGCGAAAATTATTCACAGTAACAAAGAAATAATTGTTCTCTTTCTTGAAGATTAATGCCGGAGTCTCATCACCAAATCTATCTGCAAAACTAAGGCCTGAAAAGTTAGTAGAAGGAAGGTTGATAGTAGCACTAGGCTCTACATTTTGGTTCCTTCATTCTTATCAATTGCAGTTATTATCTCGACTATCTTAAGCTTCTCACTTATCTCTTTATTTTTGAAGTCAATAGAATTCTTCAGCTCAAGCGCAGCAAATTCATTAGTGAATTTATCTTTATTTTTCTCAAGATGCTCAGCAATCATCTCAACTTCCTCTTTATTTATCACATTAAACATTGCTCTCTGCAGCTTTGGCTTTGGGATGACAAAATATAAACTATTTGAGAAATAAACATCATAGCTATTTTTGCCAGTCTTGGTAACTGAGCCAACAAACTCAAGCGAAGAAATAAAGCTCTCATTGAAATTAATTGCATCCCACAATTTCTGCATCATCTCTTTCAGCTGCTCACTGTCAAGATCCAAAGTCTTCTGCTCAGCAAATTTCTTTATTACTTTATCTACATAGCCGCAGCTGCATCCAATAAATTCACGTTCATTGTCTGCTCTTTTTGTAAGTATCGAGCCGTCTTTCGGGCAGAAGAGCGCCATAGGATAATTATTTTATACTACCTATTTATAATTTACGCATAAAAATTTATAAAGCTGTAGATTCCTCTCTTATCCTATAGAAATGCAGGAGACTTACTTATGGTATCCTATGAAGAAGCATATCTTGGTCGAATAGTGGCTTTGGAATGGAATGATCCTTGTATATTAGTCCCTCATTTCAGGGAAGTTTTTAGTGATGGAGCATCAGTTGCGCTGACAGGAAGACTTGATCATCATTCTCGCCTTGAACTGATCCTTTTGGAGCATTGGCCCAGTTCTGTCGATATATTCTCGCTTAGTGAAGCCAAAAAACAGCAGGCTGAGATGAGAAAAAGAAATAACCAAGTCACGCTGGCATTTTGGTATAAATCCCCTCCCTCTAAAAAACCTCTTGAGGGTTATGAAACATTTACGCTTGTTGTTGATAAGGTATTCGCAGCGATGGAAGAGAGAGATACAGATGCAAGCTATACAAGTTCGTTGGTTAAAAGGCTTAAGGAAGCTAAAGATGATGAAGAGCGTGATAAGGTACAGGTTGATTTTAAGCCATTGGCTGTTATTTTTGATAATGAGATTCTGGGCAGGTCTAATTATGGTATAGTATTATCCTTAGGCCCTGATAAGGCAGATGTTGTTCAGCAAATATCTGCACTATATGGATGGAGTTACGCAGACATAAGGTATATGGATTTTTCAGGATTTGGTATCTCAGAAAATCCTGCTGATGTGAATCCGCCTGATTTTAGGTTGCCAGGTTATAGCTATAGAGAACAGACACGCAGTCAACTTTATGGTGCATTTACTGCGAGAATTGAAAGCATTTTCTCTTCTCTCCGCTTATGCGTTGAGGATGTGCAGACAGGTTTTTTTGGCGAGCCTAAGGATGTAAAACAAAGAAATATCGGGATAGTTTACGAACATAACGGCAAGATAAGATTAATGGCTGTCTCTCTTATGGATAATCAAGTGTTTATCAGTGGCTATATCCCAAAATTTGTCTATGCTAAATTAAGTGAAGACTTAGTAAGAAAAATAGATGATGCTACTCTCTAAATCCTAGCTTATTTCTTCCCATTGCTAAATTCCTGCAATAATCTCTGCCTGTTTTCCTCAGGCTTAACTTCTCTTAATCCCACAGTTGCGCTTAATCTTGCCCATAATCTTGGATCTGTATATTGTTCGCCTGCTATTACTGCAGCCAATTTGTTAAACTCGACCATGACTTCAGTATTTGGGGCATAGAGATGCACAGGCATTGTCTTGCTTAATGCTTCCATCACTTTTAGATCATGCGGCAGTAATGCAACAACTGGGCAGTCAGATGCAGTTTCTATCTCATCTAATTTAACTTCAAATCCTTTGTTATAGACTTTATTTAGGATTATACCTGTTATTGGCGTTTTTTTTCTTTTTGCAATTTTGACTGCGTTCATGGTTCCGTCTAATGTCGGATGGTCTGGAGTGCTTACAACCAATAATTCATCAGATGCCATCATGGTTGCAAGTATCTCATGATTTAAATTAGGTGAAGAATCTATCAAGATGTAATCATACTCCGCTCTTAATTTTTCCAGATGAAGCTTCAAATCATAATATGCTATCTTCTCTGGTCCTCGAAGTTGGCTTGGCACGATCTTAAAACCGAATCCAGAATCATAGACTGCATTTCCTATAGACGATTTTTTTGAGAGAACATCATGCAAGGTTGCAGTTGGGCAATTTATCCCTAAATACATGCCTAAATTTGGCGCAGAAAAATTACCATCAACAGCAAGGACTTTCTTTCCGAATTGATTGGCTAATGCACTTGCAAGATTGCAAGTAGAAGTTGTCTTTCCAACACCGCCTTTGATAGATACGATCCCAATTATCTTTCCCATAACATTTTGCTTCGCAACAAACTTTAGCGAAGCTAAAGTTTGATCAAACCATCGTAATGTCTCGCTTTGCTCGACATTACAACACACTGGTTAAATTTATGCGATCCTCCTCTTTATTGATTATAATTGATTGTTTTCAGTTATCTTTATCACCTTCATACTGCAAGTTATATTTAAAAGTTGTTGTTTTTGGTTATGGTTGTTTTAGCGTTTTCAATAACTCTCTTGGTATCCTAAATCTCTGCAATTCATTTGAAAAGTAAAGATGTAATCCACCAGCAAGATATATAGCAGGATCTCTTGTTTCTCTTGTTGCTGGGTCCATAAATTCAGGGCTCTTTCCTTCTCTAATAAAATCATCAAATTGTGCAAATGAGAGCACAGGACAATATACCGGATTTTTTCCGTTGCGCGACTGCTTATACAGCATATCGCATGCATGATTTACACAAGGTGATTGTGCTCCAAAATAGATTATCCCAGA
>JAGVZX010000135.1 GCA_018302185.1 Candidatus Woesearchaeota archaeon | reverse complement strand
TATTCCAGCCTTTGATCTGCGCAATCTTTAATCTTCTGATGTGGGGAGGAACAATAAATTTATCATAGATTTTATCTCCAAACTTTCCTTCTGCTTCATCTCTGTCCATCTCAAAAACTTCTACAGGAATATTTTCCTCTATATTTTTATCTACTTCATCCTGGACAAGCTTCATCTCTTCGTCAGTAGGTTTTCGGTCAAATGCAACTGTAAGCATCCCTTTATTATTTTCTTCATGGACTCCGGTAGTCAGAGTTGCTCCTAAAGTCTTCTGAACAGCTCCTTTCAAGATGTGTAAAGATGTATGTGTTTTTGGATCTTTAGCCATTTTTATCACCATAAAATAGATAATGTTACATCTATTTAAAGATTTCTACGAAATAATTTTAGAAAAACTTATAAATACTGTAATAATTTCATGTTTATGGACGAAATTGACATAAAAATTGTAAATATTTTACAGAAAGATGGCAGAATAAACTATAATGAAATAGCCAGAAGATTAAAATTAGCCAATGCTACAATTCATGCTAGAATTATTAAACTATTAAGAAGAAAAATAATTGACGGCTTCTCTGCTAATGTAAATCCAAGGTCTGTTGGGAAGAGCCTCTCATTCTTTCTCTCCTTAAGTATTGATCACACAAAAGATGATCCTCAACAAACAATAAATGCTATCCTAAAAATGAGCGATGTTGCTGATGTTTATTGTGTTACTGGTGATTGGGATTATCATGTTTTAATCCATACAAAAGATGCAGATTCTATGAAGAAAATAATTACAGAAGAGATTAAACAGCAGTTACCTCATGTAATCAGATCTAGTGCACAAATAGTTTTAGATAGAGGAGAGAAGCCAATATCACTAAAGCAATCGGATAGCCCCTAAACATCGTTAAATTCTTGAAAGACGGCTTGAAAGACGGCTTAAAGTTAGTCGGGGTAATCGGATAAAATAATCGGATAAAAAATACAAGAAAATCTTAAAAAAATCAGAGTTTCTTTAGCGGATTGAAAAGCCTATAACTTGGTTATAACTATTTTATACTCCTTATAAAAGCGAAACGTTTATAAACAAAAAGAGATTCTAATTGCATGAAATTGAGGGTAGTTTGTCGACGATAAAATAATGCTATCTACTCAAAATCATGCAATCAAAAATAGGGAAAAATCATAAAAAAACATAACAATCATCTGTACTCAGCCAAATATTCCTAATGCTTCGGATAATAATAAGTCTTATGGCGCAGATAATATTAAAATATTAGAAGGTCTTGATGCAGTGAAACTGAGGCCTGCGATGTATATAGGCAGCACAGGTTTTCGCGGCTTGCATCATCTTGTGTATGAAGTAGTAGATAACAGCATAGATGAGGCATTAGCTGGCTTTTGCACAAAAATACAAGTTACAATCAATAAAGATGGGACATGCACAGTAATCGATAATGGCCGTGGCATTCCTGTTGAGATTCATTCCAAATATAATGTCTCAGCTTTGCAGATAGTCATGACTAAGCTTCATGCAGGCGGCAAATTTGATTCAAATACCTATAAAGTCTCTGGCGGTCTGCATGGTGTAGGAGTCTCTGTTGTAAATGCATTATCAACTTTCTTGGTCGTTGAAGTAAAGAGAGACGGCAAAATATATACCCAAAGATATGAGTGTGGCAAGGAAGTCTCTGAAGTTACTGTCATTGGGACAAGCACTGAAAACGGCACAAAAGTCACATTTTTGCCAGATAAGGAAATCTTTGAAACAATAGAGTTTAATTTTGAGACATTAAGCTCACGATTAAGAGAGCTTGCTTTCCTTAATAAAGGCTTAGAGATCTCATTAAAAGATGAAAGAGATGGCAAAGAGCATACTTTCAAGTATGATGGAGGCATAGTAAGCTTTGTCGAGTTCTTGAATAAAAATAAAACACCTGTCAATGGTGTGATCTATTTTGAGAAAGATAAGGTGGATGATAAGCTGCCAGAGAAGAATTTTAGCATCCAGCTTGCGATGCAGTACAATGATAGCTATCAGGAAAACATCTTTAGCTTTGCTAACAATATCAACACAATCGAGGGCGGCACACATCTGAATGGATTTAAATCTGCTTTGACAAGAGTAATAAACAGCTATGCAAAGAAAAATAATATCTTAGGCGAGACTCCAATCTCAGGTGAAGATGCACGAGAAGGCATCACTGCAGTCATCAGCGTCAAATTATCACAACCACAATTTGAAGGACAGACAAAAACAAAATTAGGCAATTCTGAGATTAAAGGGGTTGTTGAGTCATTGGTAGGAGATTTTTTATCGAGTTATTTTGATGAGAATCCTAAGGTTGCAAAGGAAGTCATCAGCAAGGTTGTGATGGCAGCAACTGCAAGGGAAGCAGCAAGAAAAGCAAGAGAGTTAGCAAGAAGAAAAGGTGTATTAAGCGGAGGCGGACTTCCTGGTAAATTAGCAGACTGCTCAAACACAGACCCAGCTAAATGTGAATTATTTTTGGTCGAAGGAGATTCTGCAGGAGGAAGCTCAAGGCAAGGCAGAAACAGAGAGTTTCAGGCAATCCTTCCTTTGAAAGGTAAAATACTTAACGTAGAGAAAGCAAGGATCAATAAAGTGATCACTAATGAAGAGATCAGCATAATAATCTCTGCTCTTGGGTGCAACATAGGAGAAGAGTTTGACATTTCAAAACTAAGGTATCATAAGATAATCTTGATGTGCGATGCAGATGTTGATGGTAATCATATCACAACATTAGAGCTTACGTTCTTTTATCGCTATATGAAGCAGTTGATTTTAGGCGGCAATCTGTTCATTGCGCAGCCGCCTCTCTATAGGATCAAGAAAGGCAAGACTGTGCATTATGTCTACAGCGACGAAGAGAAAGATAAGGTTATCAAGGAATTGACTGCAAGCAAGGAAGAGAAAGAAGATGCTTCTGAAGAGGATGATAATGCTGTTAAAGAGAGTGACGAAAATGCTGAAAATGATAAAGTTGCTAAAGATGGATCTAATCAGGAAACCAAAAAGATAGGCAACATAATTGTCCAGAGATTCAAAGGATTGGGAGAGATGAATCCAGAGCAGCTTTGGGAGACAACAATGAATCCAGGAACAAGGACATTAAAACAAGTCAGAATTGAAGATGCTGTTGAGGCAGATGCAATATTCACTATACTTATGGGTGAAGAAGTTGAGCCAAGAAGAAAGTTCATCCAGGAAAATGCGAAATTGGTTGATGAGTTGGATGTGTGATATTATCAATTATATGTGATGTTTCTATGGCTTTTAAATTGATAACACATAACCGAGGAAATAAGTTAGAAAATCCAACACTCGAAGAATTATTAACTGATAAAAATCCGTTTGTAATCCAGACTCTACCTTTAGATCCTAGGTCTAGAAGAAATAGTCTAGTTTATTCTGAATTATTTGATGCACCAGAACCTCTATTGAGAGGCATATTGTTTTTAGACTATGAACAAGACATTACATATTTTTTAGAACTTGGTGAAAAGGAATTTAAGATAAAAGTAAGAAGGCTTTCTGGTCCTTGGCATGGCGATAAATTTCATGTTTACGCAAATTATTATGAAACAGCTGTCACATCTGCTGAATTAAAGCAGGAATTTGAGAGATTAGGGTATACGTTTGCACAAAAATAGATAAGTTGAATTTAGTAATATCTTTAGAAAATTAATATTCACAGCAGATTCCTTACTGCTTCAATATGCTCAGCAACATCACTGCCTTTCTTTGTGAGTGTAAGAAGCTTTAATCTGCCTTTTTTTTCGAAGTTGATCAACCCAGCTTTATTCATGTCCAAAAGAATTTTTATTACATGAGAATATGTGCAGTCGATAAGTTTTGCGACCGAGCTTGCATAGATAGGTCCTTTTGCGTTCTTTAGGTTCACAAGAAGCATAGAAGGCTTTTCACGGAAAAATACATCAAAAATCTTTTCATCAACCATTGACTACCCCCTCTTTTACGTTGCGCAAAAATATTGTTTAAATTTAATTTATATGATTAAAATATAATTGTCTTATCTCTTTTATAATATATAATGAAGTATATAAATCTTTCGCAAATAAAAATTTGTGGATTTTTGATATAATTTATTAAACACAGAGAGTTTTGAATAAAAAGTTAACAGAATTAATTAACAAATGTGATTGAATATGATCAGTGAAGAAAAGCTCAACGAACTATTGTTTCCGCACACCAAAGTAAGGGAGATACAGGCAGAACTGATTCTGGATGTTGAAAAGGCGATTGCAAACAAGCAATCAATAGTCATGCATGCGCCTACTGGATTAGGCAAGACTGCAAGCACATTGCCTATTGCGCTTTCTTATGCCCTCAAGAACAAACTGACTGTCTTCTTTTTGACAAGCAGGCATACGCAGCATAAGATTGCAATCGATACATTAAGAGAAATAAAAAATAAGCATAATATAAATTTCAATGTTGCAGATATCATCGGCAAAAAATGGATGTGTTTGCAGCCTAATGCCCATAAGATGTATTCCAGCGAATTTTCCCAGTTCTGCAAATCTGTAGTTGAAGACGGCACTTGCGAATATTATATAAATGCAAGAAATGCAAATTATACGATGACAGTTGCAGCAAAGGAAGTAGATAACAGGCTTGAGATCATGAGTCCTGTAAGCACAGAACAAGTCATAGATGTCTGTAATCTTGCAAAACTCTGCCCATATGAGATCGCTATACAGCAGGCAAGAAAAGCTAAAGTTATAATTGCAGACTATAATTATGTTTTTAATCCAAGCATACAGAAGACATTCTTCAACAAAGCAGGCATAAGATTGGAAGATACTATAGTCATAGTTGATGAAGCCCATAATCTGCCTGTCAGGATAAGAGACAGCATGACACAGAAGCTTTCTACTTTCCTGTTAGCAAGAGCGATAGCTGAAGCCAAGAAATACCATTATAGTGAGACAGCAGAGCTGTTGGAGAAACTGCATGCAGCTGTTGTAGAGCTAGGAAATGAAGTCAGGAGAGATGATGATTTTATTAAAAGCAATAAAGGTCAAGGCAATGATTTTGATAATGCTAATGCTGCAGGCCAAATTAATACAACGGATAAAACTAATGCAACGGGATTTGATGAGTTTGTGTCTGGGGATAAGGTTGAGTCTAGCATTGTGAATAAAGAAATAAATAATCATCAAGAAATAAAAAATAACAAAATAAGCGCTAACGAAATAACCTCTAATAATTCTCAGCAAGACAGAAAGCTTACAGCAGAGTCATTGCTGACAAAGCAGAAATTTATGGACATGATCGAAGAGTTTAAGGATTACAAAATATTGACCAAATCTTATACCAAGAACGGAATCAATGTATCTATTTCTTACAGATGTTTAGATCCTGCATTAGTTACTGCACCAATATTTGCAGGACTGCATAGCTCTATCCTGATGTCTGGAACTTTAAATCCAACAGGCATGTATGTTGATATTCTGGGGTTGCAGAAAAATGCAATGGTTGTAGGAGATAAAAATAATGCGCAAGATAATCCTAAAGAGGCTTTAGAAAAAACATATCCTAATCCGTTCCCAAAATTAAATAGGCTGTCTTTGATCGTTCCAGAGACAACTACCAAATTTACTCAGCGAAATGATTCGCAATTTCAGAAGATAGCTGCTATCTGCACAGAAATAATTAATTCTGTGCCTGGAAACTCTGCAGTGTTCTTTCCTAGCTATTATATCCGGGATGTTGTCTATAAAAATTTAAGTGCATCAGGGAAAAAGACTTTTATCCA
>JAGVZX010000132.1 GCA_018302185.1 Candidatus Woesearchaeota archaeon | reverse complement strand
AGGCAGCGATATCTGTTATTATACTGCTGCTCAGATGACTGACCCATACACAAAACTTTTTGCGCCTGAAGATACAGGAACAGCTAACATTGCAGGCTTTGCCTTAAATGCAGGTGCTGCAACTGTCGGCACAAACCCAGGAAAATTTGTTTACCTTGGATTTGATACTGTTGATTCATATTCACCTGTGCAAAATGATTCAGTGATAATCAACCAAGCGATCTGCTGGGCTGCAACTGGAGCATATAACTGTGCACCTGCCAGGACAATAAATACATTATCAAACGCTACTCCATTTTTTACAAATCTAACAAACCCATATAACCTCTCGCTTTCCCAGGACGAATCCCTTACCGTAACTTTTTGGCTGAATGCCTCTGGAACGATAGGGAGATATCATGAAGTTTTCTTAATTGTAAACAAGACCAGTGAATCATCAGTAAGCAATGCAACAAGAAGATACAACATAACAATCTCCAGCAGCAATACTGGGCCAACTGTTACAATAGCATCGCCAAATGACGGAATCTTCACTTCAGATACAGGGCTTGACATAAACTATGTTGCCTCAAGCGATACGCTGAGCAGATGCTGGTACACAAATGAATCAAACACAGGAAACATAACTTTGGCTGGCTGCGCAAACATTACAGATGTTGTCTGGCCAGAAGGAATCCACAATCTTACAATCTATGCAAATGACAGCACAGGACAAAGCAGCGACACAGTCTCGTTTATCGTAGATACAACAAATCCACTGATAAGTGTAAACATACCTAGAAATTCATCTTATTCAAATGATGCAGGGCAAGACATAAATTATTCTGTCTCAGACACATACCTGGCAAGCTGCTGGTATAGTAACGATACATATAGTGTAAACACAACACTTGCAAGCTGTGCAAACATAACTAGCTTGAATTGGGCAACAGGGATGCATAATGTTACGATCTGGGCAAATGATTCTGCAGGAAATAAAAACAGCACAATAGTCTTTTTCACTATAGATATTACAAGTCCATTGCTCACCATCAATTATCCTTCAAATTCATCATTCATTTCAGATGCTTCAGCATCTGTAAATTACTCGGTCTCAGACACAAATCTTGCATCATGCTGGTATAGCAATGACACATATAGCAAAAATACTACACTAGCTAACTGTGCAAACATAACAGGATTGAGTTGGGCAGAAGGAAAACATAACCTAACTGTGTGGGCAAATGATTCTGGAGGAAACACGAACAGCACAATTGTTTTCTTTACAATCGACACCCTCAAGCCAAGTGTTGCCTTTAATCCTGCTAGCTTCCAATCACAAGCTCCACAGTCTCTTACTTATATTTATGTAAATGTTTCATCTTCAGACACTAATGATAACTTTAAGTTTGTTGATTTTGACAATGACTTGTTATTATGGCTCCGCATGGACAACGTAGATGGTTCAGGAAATCCTGCAGATTCATCCTCTTATGCCTTAACCCTTAATTCATCTAACAATACAGGACAGAACAGCAGCGGGAGATTCGGCAAAGCATTTAATTTTAATGGTTCAGGATTTTTTACTTTGCAAAGGCCGGTCAGAGACAGTTTTTCGATCTGCACATGGATAAAGACAAATGTTAAGGGAGGAAGTGCAAACCATTGGCAGCTTGCTCCTATTATAGAATCTGAATGCTCCTTTGCAGACAATGATTTTGGGTTTGGGATAGATAAGTTTGGATATGTTGCAATTGGCACAGGACCAGATGACATAACTATCAACAGCACAACAAACGTATCTGACAACAACTGGCACTTTGTCTGCGGCGCAAGAAACCTCTCATCAGGCAACCTAAGCGTATATGTAGATGGCAACTTTGAGAAAGCCAAAAACAGCTCGACCACTTCATTGACATGCAATTCTTTGGCAACCATAGGCTTTGGCACAGATGGCGCAAGCTATTTCAGCGGTCTTATGGATGAGTTGCTTATCTGGAACAGGACCCTTAGCTCTGCTGAAATCTCTGCAATATATAATTTTTCAACGACAAGCCCTAATTACCTGAATAATTTTACAGGGCTTGCTGATAGGAACCATAGCGCTACTGCATACAGTGTTGATGCAGCAGGAAACATAAACAGCACATCTTCATATATTCTTGTTGATACGATCGCTCCGTCGATAAGCATCTTATCGCCTTCAAACAATTCATTTACTGCAAATTACCAGGCATCTGTAAATTACTCTGGAACTGACTCATATTTGGCATCATGCTGGTACAGCAATGATACATATAGCGTTAACACAACACTTGCAAGCTGCGCAAACATCACTGGACTGAGTTTGGCAGATGGGCAGCATAATGTAACCATTTACGCAAACGACACAGCAGGCAACATAAACTCCTCCATCATATACTTTACGATTGACACTACCAGACCATCTTTAAAAGTACTATCACCTGGCAATGAGTCTTTTACAAAAAACAGCTACATAGAGCTTAACTTCTCGATGGATGAGATAAACATAGAGGAATTCACGTATACATGGAACGGCTCAAATTTTACACTCTTCAATGATTCATTAGTGCTTATGATGAATTTTGATAATGTCAGTGCTTTAGGTGAGAACATTACTTATGTAGTAGACCACAGCAAATATAATAACAATGGCGTCCTTATAGGAAGTGCCTATCCAACAACAGATGGAAAGTATAATGGAGGATGGAGATTTTATACCCTGGGAGATTCTCTCAACCTAGGCTCTGATTCATCGATAGATTTTGGAGGCAAGACACACATCACCATTGCATTGTGGGCTAATGTTAGCCAGTCTACTTCAGATGACAATAAATATGTGTTTAAAGGAAACCAGTTTGATTTCCAGGTGCAAAATAGCTTAAATGACCGCATACGTTTTGAGGTAAACAACGGAAGCTGGCAGAGTTGTATAACGGACAATAATGTTGCAGAGATCGGAAGTTGGGCACATTATGCTGCTACCTATAACGGTTCTCAGGTAAAGATATATAAGAATGCTGAACTAGTAAAATCTTGCTCAATTTCCGGGGAATTTAACAGTGCTGGTGACTCGCAGCCATTGTGCATCAGTGCAACAAGCTCATGTGGCGGACAAGATGCTGAAATAAATGGAACAATAGACGAACTGATGATATGGGACACTGAACTTAATGCTCAATCTATTTATCAGCTATATGTCTCAAACTTAAGGAAATACCAGACAGACAAATGGTTGCTTTACGTCAACCAGAGCAGGAACGCAACACATGGTCTGCTGGAAGATGTTTATTCTTACTCGTTATATGCTAATGACACAGTAAGCAACACAAATACAACCTCACAAGTGACCAGAATTGATCTTTCTGCCCCCATTAGTACACTAATCCTTCCAGTAGATGGTGGAGGAGACCATGATGGAAACGTAACATTCACATACAATGTCAGTGATACAGGCCCTGTCAGCAACTGTACTCTAATCTTGAATTCTGCTCTTAACCAGACCAATGTAACCATAACTAAAGATGCACCACAATATATCATACTTTCAAACTTGAAAGCTGGCAGATATAACTGGAGCGTAAATTGCACAGACCAGTTAGGCAGGTCTAATATCAGCAGTACATGGAACTTTAGGATAATAAATGCAACAAAATTCGGTGGAGTGACTACAGATTTAAACAGCTACAATCTTTCAAATGTTACAGCCTTAATCATTGAACAGCTTTCACGCGGCAAGATAAATTTCACAGTTCCCATCGATATGTCAAATGTGACAGAGATTGATACATATGTAAATATAAGCGCAAATCTTATAGAAGTAAATTCAACTGCGCTAAGCCAGCTAAATGTTACTGCAGTATTGACATTATACAACCTAAGCTTTACCAATCCACGGATAATGAGAGATAATGCTGTCTGCTCAACTGGAATATGCTCAAAATTATCATATTCTGGCGGCAATCTGACATTCAATGTAAGCCATTTCTCATCTTATTCAGCAGAGGAAACGCCTACAGTAAGCACTCCTGCTGCAGCATCTGGAGGTGGAGGCGGCGGAGGCAGCAGCAGCGGAATCTACATTACCACATTAGCCAATAACTTATTCATCAATTTCAGGCAAGACAGAGAATATAAGATTTACATAAAAAATAGGTATTATGACACGCGTCTTCTGATCCAGACACAAGGCCATATTGTCATGCAGATCGGCTCTTATGTACTTACGCTTAAGAAAGGAAATAGGCAATACCTTGATGTGGACAATGATGGTACGTATGATCTTGATGTTATCTTGCTTGAAACATCTGGAAATATTGCAACGAGACTGTGCCAAAGATCGAATACCCTAAAGAGATGACAAAAACAGATTTCACTTTATTTTATAAGCCGATCTTATCAAAACTTAATATAAAGCTCTGGCAGATACCTTTATTTATACTTCTTGCAGCCTTAATGTTCTACATAGAACACCCAAGAAAAAAAGAAACTGTAAAACCTAAAAAAAAGGAGGATAATAAGAATAATAACAGTAATAATAATCTTAATCCTAATAATAAATAATCAAATATAAATCTCCAAAGTGATCAGATATCCAGCACCCTCTTCACTTCCTCTCTCACCCTATTCTCAAAATCCGCAACCTTCTCTCCTTCCCCTCTTTCATTTCCCAAAGAGACAAGAAGCTCATGAGTAATTCTTCTCTCCTTATTATCTCTTTCAGTTTCATCTCTCTCATTTTCATTGCCAGAGCTCTCAAAAGCAGAAACCTTGATCTTGCCTATGTGCTCATTGATCAGATTCTCCTCTATCTCCTCTGGCTTGCTTGCATCAATCGTTATTTCAGTAAGTTGAGTTGTTTCAAGAGCATTTGTATTCTTCATAACAAAATATACTCCTGAAGAATAAAATAATTCAAAAATCTCATTGAAATTGATTTCAGAAGCTTTGCCAGATTCAAGCTTGCCAGATAATCTTAGAGTAACGATTGCATTATTTAGGCCAGGTGTTTTATTTAGCTCACTCTCTTTATTTAGCTCGTCTATCTTTTCCCTAAGCATCTGCTCAACTTGCTGAGGGGTCTTATGCTCGCAATCTAATTTAATGCAGACAGCTTCATGCAATTTTACCTCTTTAAATATGAGCAAGCCATTGTCATAGATATAAAAACCTCCATGCTTTAGCTTTTCTATCTCAGCAAAATTATTTGGAAACAAAGGCCCTGGATAAACAACATTCTTATAGCCAGAATCCTGCAAATTCACATTTGCAACAATATGCACATGACCGCCTGC
>JAGVZX010000131.1 GCA_018302185.1 Candidatus Woesearchaeota archaeon | reverse complement strand
CCGCGGCGGCTGGCACCAGTCTTGCCCACCACTTATTCGCCAAAATTTTTGCTCTTGGCAAAAGCCCAGTAGAACTGAGCACTAGGAGTCCCCTTCTCACCCTTGCGGGCATTGGAAAGTTCACGCAGCTGCTGCACCCCGTAGGGCTAGGAACAGTTTCTCAGTTTCCTTCTCGGGGCACCCACTCTCATGGCCCCTATGGATCTTTGGCTTGGTGGTCCATTACACCGCCAACTACCTAATCCACCGCCGACCCATCCTCTACCGCCGAAGCTATTAGAGAAAGAGCATTCCAGCACCAATCTCTTACGGAGTATTACACTCAGTTTCCCAAGATTATTCTCCAGTAAAGGGCAGGTTATCGACGTGTTAATGAGCAGTTCGCCGACCTTGCGGTCAGACTTGCATGCCTAAGCCGGACTCCCATAGCAGCAATCTCCTCTAGGATAAAGAGGAATCGTTTCAGCAGACATTATTACACGCACACAAAAATCCGCCTGTGTAATAATGTCCGCGCATATGGTCACAAAGCTTACTTATATCTAAAACTTTTATTCAGAATTAACATTCGTTGCACGACTCAATTATACTCAAGTATTTCATCGAGTATTCATCAGTGATTGAAAAAATAAATGGTGGCGATAACACGATATGTTGAGAGCTTCGAGGTAGTATATAAAGCTAACGAAAAATGTGTCCGACGAGAGAATGAAGTGTGTCAAGAAAACAGGTGCATAGTTTAGAGTTTCAAGTTTTATATTTTAAGAATTTGGATTTCCTCGTCGTTCTTGAAACTTTAGATATGAAACCTGGAGTATGGTACTTGGAACATAAGACTTGAACTGTGAACTTTATATTTTGTGAGATTGACGAGGAAAACGAAAAATTCGGAATATTTTCGAAAAAAGAAGTATTTTTCGGAAAACAATACTGAACAAATCGGAAGATTTCCGAAATTGTCGAAATCTCTTCGAAAAAGGAGGGGGAAGCGTTCGAGTTCGTCAATGAATTATATTCTCATGTTCGAGCGATACCCGAAAAGAGATTGCAAGATCAACTTTTTGGCTCTTCAACAAGCATTTGTGCAAATCTTGCAGAATTCGCTGCATGTGTAACAAATAATCATCGACGGCACAAGCTCGTCATTTCTCTCGGAGAAGTTAATGAGACACAATTCTGGCTAGACTTTTGCAGAACTAACGGTATATTGACTGAAGAATGTTATTCGATTGCAATACAAAGATTAGTACACATAAGAATATTACTCGTAAGACTCATGAAGACGATACCTGTGAACGAGGAAAGGGTGTACTAAAAGGTGAGCTTTGTACTAGTGATTGTATTAGTATATTATTTCCTTTCGAAAGTTTTATAGTCTGCAATATTTCTCCTGACGTCGTGTGAAATGTATGACTGAAGAACAAAAATCATGGAAGAAGAATCTTGAACGAATACTTCTCTCATCATTCGGAACAGAAAGTGAAGTGAGAAGTCTTGGAAGTGAAAGAGTTACAAATATTGGATTGTATAAACATGCAGGAATACTTCTTGGATCGTTGGCGGGTCTTCTTTGCGTACCTGAACAATATCACGGCATCGCACTCGCTTCAATGTGTGGGTATCACTTCATGGAAATTCTTCGACGTACAAAAACAAACATTTCACGTATCGGAAGCATCAGAACTCGAAGAGTGAAGAAAAGAATAATCGCTCATCTGAATGAGAGGGTGGAAGGTTCAGATTATGATTATTGTCTTAATGAATTTGAAATTGAATGTAGCACGTTTGGTCTTCCATTTTATCATCCAACAGAGTGCGCGCTCTTCATACTCAACAAAGAAATAGAATCAAAACAATTGAAATCGCTCCTGCGAGAAGCAAGAGTACACTCTGTTGATCTTCCAACGGTGGGAGCAGAATTAGAGTATGCAACAGAAATATCACGAAAAAAAGTGGTAGAATTAAACGATATTGCGCTCCTCCTGCGACCACACATGCCTGCAAGCTATACAACAAGAGAGAAAAGTGAGATACGATTTCTTCCATCAAATCCTTACACGTTTCGATGGTACGTGGAAGAAGTATTCAAACGATTGCCAGAAGACAAAACACCAAAGGTCATGATAACTATGCAGGATGTAAACAAGGAAAGAACACCATACGTACTTCTCGCGCTTTACTTCTCATCACCAAGTTGCGTGCTTCCATTCGTAGAAACAAAAGAAGAAGGACATTCAACAATAAGTTTTCCAGGAGTCTACGTTGGACAAACAACAAGAGATGGCAAGATAGAAGTGCGAGGGCAAACGAATTATTCAGTTATGCACAGCAAAGACCCTTGTGAGATAGCGAACGTGGCATTCTTCACATCAAAACTGCACTCGATGAGCGATGACGCATTCAAAGAATTCGCAAAAGATATTACTGCATTTTTAGGACTTGATACTCTAAGATTCAAATCTCGAATGGAATTTCTTTCACAAGAAAAAACATGGAATGGGGAATATGGGTATGACTATACTTCTTTTGGACGTTTTCCCACTGAAAAAGCATATTCTCTCCCGGAGTGCTTTGTGAGAGAAACTATTGTGACAGCAAAAACATATCTTGGCATACGTGCAACAGAACAACACTTCCCCTTTTATACTTATGAGGAAGAAGAAAGAATACGAGAGATTAACAGAAACGTGCAAAACATACTAGAACAGCACACAGTCACAACACCAGAAGACATCATGTATTCAACACCACTTGAAATGGTTATGAATGAGAGAACTGGTTTGATGAATGCGGAAAGCGTTGATTGATTGTTCCTCTTCTTTCCACATTTTTTCGATGGTGAAAAACAATGCAAAAAATATTAATAAAAATATACATTTACTGTTTTGCCATTTTCCATAAAAACTCAAAATACATTTTGAATCCTATTGATATATTTTTGTTGTGAATAACTATTGCGTAGGGGTGTTCGTCCCATAGTAGAATATAGACTGAATCTTGAAATATGTCTATTGCTGCTGGACTCGTGAAATTTCGTCCCATGAATCGTATATTGCTTATTTTTTCTTCTTTTCTTTGTGAATAGAATGTATTTTTTTTGTTGTCAAGAATCATTCTGAATTTGTGTTTTTTTTGTGCAGATATTTTGTTGACATCTCTTAATAGTGCTGCTAGTTTTTTGTTTTTGTATGCTTGGTTTGAAAATCCGATGATATTTATTGTTTCTTTTTCTGGGCACTCTTCGGCTAATTTGTACAGTGCAGTTTTGAATCCTGCATATCCTTCGTATATTGCAGTATCTGTTAAAGGTATTGTATGTTGTTGTATTTGTTGCAGATATGGAATAACTTCTTGTATTTTCTCACTTTGTTCTTCTGCCAACTTTTTTATGATAAGAGGGTCTGTAGCATAATACCTTTTTCCTTTTGACGTTTTATTGTATGTAACGAGTCCTTTTGTAATTAATGTGCCAAGTGCGATGTATACTTGCGAATTTGCAATAGCGGAGTATTTCTTTATTTGTGTCCCTGTTATCGCCCCCTTGAGAATTGATTTGTATACTCTAATTTCATTTCTTGTCAATCCGAGAAGATTCAATTTATTGTCTGTCATGTTCTCCTATTAAAGAGGAGTAGTATATAAATATTCCTTCCCCGCTTGTATTCTTCTTAGGTGTTTCTAGAGGTGTTGGAGTATAACCTATGTTTTCAGCAGACTATCAGAAAACGAATACGAAGCCGGATAAATTGTATAGTATTCTTCCTACAGTACTTTCTCTTTTAGGCCAGATAAAAGGAAAAACAATAGTTGATGTTGGGTGTGGAACTGGTTTTTTTACAAACTCTATTGTTCAAAGAGGTGCAACGCATGTTTATGGTATAGATATTTCTTCTGAAAGTCTGAAAATTGCGAGAAGAAACAGTGTTGAAACGCGAGGAACTGTAGAGTATATTCTTCTTGACATTTTTGAAGATAAACTCCCAGTATGTGATAGTATATGTTTTCCATTTGTTTTGAATCTTGCAAAGAGTGTTCATGATATGCTTCGTGCTTTGGAAATATGTTTTTTTGCTTTGCGTGATGGTGGGAATATTGTTCTTGTTGTTGATCTTCCCATTAATAATAAATCTCACAGTGTTCTGCAGAAACAAAAAGAATTTGGTGCGGTAAAAACTCTTCTTGGCGCAAGAAAAAATGGAACTTCCCTGCAGGTTGACCTTTACAATCGAAAGAAAAAAGTGTATTCATTTCAATCAAGATTTTTTACTTCTAAATGTATAGAACAGTGTCTTTCTCGTGCGGGATTTCAAAATATTTTATGGCATAGTCCAATAATCAGCAAAAAAGGATTTGAATATATGCCTGACTTATTTTGGGAAGGATATCAAGATATTTGCGAAATAGGATACATAACTGCTTTGAAGGTTTCAAAATGATTATTTGTGAAGAATTTAATTCTCTTCAAGGAGAAGGAAAATACTTGGGCGTTCCGAGCAGATTTATTCGTACTACCGGATGTAATTTACGATGTGCATGGAAGAATCTTGACGGGAGCACTACAATATGTGATACTCCTTATACTTCTTGGAAGGTAGAAAAAGGTCACGAGTACCAATATCATACAACGATACAAGAAATTGAACACACTGGAATACAACATATAGTCATTACTGGCGGAGAACCCACTATCCAATCAGGATTAGAATCAGTGTGTCATGCATTTTTAGAACGAGGTTTTCATGTAACTATAGAAACAAATGGCACCAGATACATACAAGGTCTCGAAAAAGTATTTATCAGCATATCACCAAAACTCCAAAGTAGTTATCCTACAAGTGACATTGAAAGAGTAATGCACGTAAAAAATAATTCTTTTTTGAACGCGGTAAGACAATGGACGAGAACAAACGAGTATCAGATGAAGTTTGTAGTACAAGATCAAAAAGATATCGATGAGATTCTCACTGTTACTACTCAATTAAGAATTCATCCCGATAATATATTTCTCATGCCCCAAGGTGTAAACGAAGCACAATTTCAAGAAAAAAGAGATTTTATTGTGGAAGCATGCATTAAATATGGATTTCGATTCACTCCACGAACACACATTCATCTTTGGGGAAACATACGCAGAAAATAGCATCATAAGTTTTTTAAACCAATAAGATTTTGCTTCAAGAATGGGTGACGAAAAGAAATTGACATTGGTTGAAAGACTCACTTCTTTTTTTAATAAGTTTACGCAGAAAGTTCCTGATATTGATGCCACCATTTCTTCTGATGCTCTTTCGGTTTCACATCCTTTAATAGATAAAATAGGTTTTAAGATTTATGGTATTCCAGCTCTTCGGAAAATTGATGATACAATAGAATTTGATCCAAACTATTTTACGGAAGAACAAGCACGAGAAATGTTTGCTTCAGCAGATGACATATTTCGAGAAGTTACAAGTTGGCCAGAACTACTCCAAAAACGCGATGCGTACTCGTGCAGAATTCAAGGAAACCCATTATCTCCACCCCAAAAAGAAACATTGGAAGAAAGTGCAAAAAGCGCGTGAAAAATTTTCTGAATTATAGTATGAACATGAAACCTACTTTTTCTCTTCTTTCGGCAAGTACACTCTTAGCATTCCAAAAATTTTATTGGGCGTTTTTCCTCTTCTTGTTCTTCTTTTGGCCTGTACACTCCGATCATTCCAGAAATATGGTTGAGCATTTCTCCATTTCCTTCTTTGAGGAGACTGTCTGTGAGGTCACCGCTATACTCTGATTTTGGAGCTCCTTGAAATTTTAGTTCTTCATCACTTCCACAATAGTGAGAAAAATAATCTACACATAGTACTCTTGTATCTGGAAACTTTCTGAATGCTTTCAACATCTTTAGTCTCATAGCATTTCCATCATTTCTTTTCTCCATAGATTCTTCTTCTGAGTCTCCAAGAAGCACTATACAGTTATTGTGCAAATGCATATGTTCTTCAAGAGATCTAAATCTCCAAACAGAAAGATTGCGAGTATCAAGAACTGGAACAATTTGTTTTATTGCTTGATGATGTAATTGCAAGCGACCACCATTTCTTTCTCCTTTATACTCAAATACTTTCTGCATTAATTCGCTCATTCCCAATCTTTCGAAGTCTTGTGTACTTATGTGTTGTGGACTCATGTGAGGAGTGATATGCAAAACTATTGGAAAATCGAGAGCAAGATATTGTTCATCAGCGCCAGAAACATATCCAAGAATGTGCCTATCATCAGGAATTTGAGGAATAACGTGAACAATCATCCTGTAATAATTTCTCGCCAACACCATACTTCAAGGAAGAGAAAGGAAATATATAAATGTTGTGACAAACATTCCTCATCCCTTGAATAATTTATAAATTGTTGATGCATCAATATCCTGCTCTACTTTTCTCGATGCAAGAAACATGAACGCTACAAAGTATAAGAGTGCAAGCTCTCCACCATTTTGTATAGGAATCAATCCTTTTGGGAAGTGAACCATTCCATACGCGACAGCCATTGTGACTGATCCAAGAAAAGCAAAAATTCTTGTAAACATTCCAACAGCAACGAATACTCCAACGGCAAGTTCTATTATTCCAGCAAGACCCATCAAACTCAAAAGTTCTGCCTGCTTTCCACCGAGAAGACCAAACAATTTCTGCAACCCATGCTGGGCAAAAGACAATCCAATAATAATACGAAAAACAAAAAAGGTAACACGCTCAAAAGAAGAAACACGATCCAATAACATACAACATCACCTCAATTATCAAGAGGAAAAATGAATGAAGAATAAAAAGGTTTCTGTTTCAAGACTGTTATTTTTTGTCTCGCTCATTTCTTTCTGTTTCAGTCCCATTCTCTTCCACAGCCAACTTCATAGCTGACGTATTGACACCCTGTTTTTTTTCCTGGATCGTCAAGATTTTCACTTTTTAATAAACTTTTAGGAATTTCGATCATCACTCCTGGACATCCCAGCGGTGTAGTAAATGGATACTTGAAGAAGAGCCAGCCTCCGAGTTCAATGATTCTTTCTAACAATTCATAATCTATTTGTGAGCCAGTTTGTATATTTACTTTTCTTGCAAGACCTATACATTTTAACAATTTTGGATAGTCTTCTACTATTTTAGCATCATATTCTGGTTTGTTAATATGTTCTTGAGCGTCTTTTACTTTTCTCAAATTCTGATGTCCCCACCATAGTGCATCTATTATTCTGTCAAGTCCTTCTAACTTGTGACGCCAACCATCATACTTTCCGTGTATTTTTGTTGTAAGATCATATATATTTTCTATTTGAGATGATACTGGAATAATATTTGTAAAGAATGTATTTAGTTCGCCCCTTTCTTTATCATATTTTTCCATTGATTTTGCTATTCTTTTCTCTATACTTTTGTACTCACTGATTGAATCTATGGCGGCATTCCTTTTTTTCAGTATTGATGCTATAGTTCTAAGATCCCTGCTACCGTTCATGTATCCGCTTATGCATAAGTAATCACTCAACTCTCCACCTCTCATACTCTGAAAATCAATCCTGCCGGAGTAACCAATTAATTCTTCTGCTTTGTGTTGATACATTTCATTTGCAACTTGTTTATCCCATTTTTCAATATCTTTCATATTCTTTACCCCCACGCTGTGTGTTCATGGTATCGAATAGTTTTCCGTAGTGTACTTCTCTTCTTATGCCAAG
>JAGVZX010000130.1 GCA_018302185.1 Candidatus Woesearchaeota archaeon | reverse complement strand
CGCAAAATCTGCGCAAATACGGAAGCAAGACATTCTCAAAATACTCATAAGGCATTGCAAATTTTGCTGCTGTGCCGCCTTTGATATGCAGATGCACTTTGGTATCTGCGAAGAATGCTGGCAATAATATGCTCTGCAGCAATAAAGAGACACTTCCTGCTGTTCCAATATCAATAGAAATTGTCTTCCCTTGAATCTTGCCAGGCAGATACCTTAATTTAGTGCTTCCTAACTCTGCATAACCAACTTTTGCATCACATAACTTTTGCAATGCAAGTATGCAATGAAGATGCTGTGCCTTTAATCCAGGCTTTTCTCTTCCTGCTCTGATATTATATGCTTCAAACGGAATGCCTGTTAATGTAGAGAGAGCTAATGCTGTTCTGATGATCTGACCGCCACCCTCCAACTTTGAACCATCTATGGTTAACATAAGAATCTATTTTTGTCTTGATGTTTATAATTTTTATGGAGAAATAATCACTAAATAAGAATTTACTTACTCAACCACGATCCTTGCATCAACTACCTTAGCAAACTTTTCATTGATAATAAGCGGATTGATGTCAAGCTCAGAAATCTCTGGGTTCTTCTCTGCAATCTTAGATGCTTTAATAAGAATTTGCTTTAATTCCTTGAATGCTACTGGCTTATCTCCTCTTACACCATAAAGAATCTTAGAAGATTTCAGCTCATCGATCATCTGTTGCGCATCATGCTCTTCTATAGGGCAGACCCTGAATGAGACATCTTTCATCACTTCAACTAAGATTCCTCCAAAACCAAATGCTATAACATGACCAAATGTTGCATCTTTTTTTATTCCAACAAGCAACTGTTTGCCTTCAATAAATTCCTGCACTAAGATGCCTTCTGTCTTTCCTGCAATCTTAATCTTTTTCTTTTTAGAGACTGCAAGCAGTTCATTATAATAATTCAACAACTCATCATCGCTTTTTGCAATCTTTACTCCGCCTATGTCTGTCTTATGAAGAGCTTGTTTTGAGATCAATTTTAGTACAACAGGATAAGAAAGCTTTTGCTTTTTAATAAATTCAACTGCCTGCTCATATTTTTTTGTTAAAATTGAGGCAGCAACAGGTAAACTCTTTGCTAGAAACTGCTCTGCTTCATGCTCTGCGTAGATACCTTTCTTTAATTGCATGAAATAAGTTAAGCGATGGGGGTATAAATAATGGTATGTTTTAGGACTTTTTATCATTCCAAATATTTATATAATAGTCTATCTTAATTTTTAATAACAGATTTTTACGAATATACTAGTATATACTATCTAATTAAAATATATACAAAATACTGGTTATAATTTATAAGAATAACAAATAACTAACAATAAAAGAGGCTATCGTGGACTTAACAAAGTTTTTCAAGGCAAAAAGCATTGCAATTATAGGTGTAAGTAAGAATCCTAATAAGATAGGTCATGTAGTTTTCAGAAATCTTCTTGACGGCCATTATCCTGGCAAGATCTATATTGTAAATCCTAATGCAGACAGAGTTCTTAATTATCGCAGCTATAAATCAGTTCTTGACATCAAAGAGCCTGTTGAATTAGCTGTCTGTTGTGTTCCTGCAGAACTTTCGCTCCAAGCCCTAGAACACTGCGGCAAGAAAGGAATCAAAGATGTAGTGATGATAACTGCAGGCTTTAGAGAGATAGGTAATTTCAAGCTTGAAGAAAAGCTAGTAAAAATACTAGATAAATATAAAATAAAAATCATTGGTCCAAATTGTTTGGGAACTTTAGATGCGCACACAAAATTAGACACTCTCTTCTTGCCACGTTACAGGATGAAAAGACCAAAGCCAGGCAGCATAAGCTTTGCCTGCCAATCTGGAGCAATCGCTTCCACCATCTTAGATCTAGCAACGACTGAAGGCTATGGTTTTGCAAAAGTTATCAGTTATGGCAATGCATTGAATGTTGATGAATCAGATATTTTAGAGTATTTAGGCAATGATGAAGAGACAAAAGTCATCTGCTTATATCTTGAAGGTATCAAGCATGGGAAAAAATTCATAGAAGTAGCAAAAAAAGTCACAAAGAAAAAGCCAGTGATTGCAATCAAAGGCGGAATAACAGAAGCTGGCAGTAAAGCAACTTTGAGCCACACAGGAAGCTTAGCAGGCAATGCAGCAATTTACTCTGGGATGTTTAAGCAGGTTGGAATTATTCATGCAGCTTCATTGGAAGAGATGTTTAATGCAGCTAGAATATTGGAGAAAGCTGTCCAGCCAAAAGGAAACAGGGTGCAGATAATAACCAATGGCGGTGGTTATGGAATAATTACAACAGACGCAATTGTCAATAATAATCTGGTTCTTGCAAATATGGATGAAAAAAACAAAAAAGCGCTGCGAAAAGTATTTCCGCCGATTGTTGTTGTCAGCAACCCCATGGATCTTGTTGGAGATGCAACAACTGAAAGATATAGATTAGCGATTGACGCTGCATTGAATGACAATAATGTAGATATCCTAATTGTTCTTGTATTGATGCAGACTCCTTTAATCACACCAGATATTATTGATATAATCTCTGAATTTGACGAGCTAAGAAAGAAACCGATCATCTGTGTTGCTACAGGCGGAGAATTTACGATGACTCTGCGCAAATCTTTGGAAGAGAACGGTGTGCCTTGCTTCACTTTCCCAGAAAGCGCTGTTCGCGCAGTTAAGCAGCTGGTAGAGTATTACGTTGATGGGAAGAAGTAGGAATATTTTTATATAACCGCAGGCTTTTTCTGTTTACTAATGGGGCTGTAGTATAAACCACTTGCTGATGCAAGATGGGTACATGCTGGTTAGTATTGGGGCCTCCAGTAACTGGAGATATGAGGCGAAAGCCGATGATAAGATATTTCCCTGAAGAAAGCCTTAGATCTGCGTTCAAATCGCAGCAGCCCCACTTTCTTTTTCATAATCCAAGAAAAACATTTTCCTCACTTAAACATAATCTTCCCATTGAACTCTTCCTGTCTTCTGCAGAGCTCTTTGAACTCCTCTTTAAAGATTTTCTCATATTTGTCAAACACTACCTGTGATATTTCTTTTGCCTGCAATTTCTTGTATATTAGAAGATATTTGTCATTATACGCTTTAAAGTCAGAAGTTATCTTCTTTCCTTCAGGAGTATGATACGCATGCTCGATTATTTTATGCCCTTGCTCAAGCTCTTTGTGTGTAGGCATATACGCACATTTATGACATTTGTTGAAGTATGTTGTGCTTAACCCAAACTTCCTGGTCAGTGCAGAAAGATGTATACCAGAGATAGGAGTATAGTTTATCCATGCATTGCATTTTGGGCATAATGCCAGTTTGTGTTCTTTATTTGTCTGCTGCATTTTACTAAAATAGATAGATGATGATAATAAAAAAGCCCCTGGCAGGATTTGAACCTGCGATCTTCGCTTTACGAAAGCGACGCATTAACCGCTATGCTACAAGGGCAAAATATTAATAAAAAATAAATTATATGTGATAAATAATCCTAAATTCTCAGACTCCAATCTTCGTCAGTATCTCTTCCTTATCATTCCCAAGATTCTTCTGGCACTCAAAGCATACAGCATGCTTCTTTCCATTGCTATCTTTAATGTAAGTGCCTTTGAGCTTCTTCAAAAACAATTCCTCTATCTGTTTTTTGCATAGTTCGCATTTCATAAAAAAGCGTTAATAAGAGATAAATATAAAAAGGTTGTTGCTTCATCATAAATAATGCTCAAATTAATAAAAAGCCGAATAGACAATCTTCTTAAAAAAGAAGGCATAAGAGAAGATGACAATTATGCCTTGAAAGTTATTTCTATTGCAGAAGAACTGACACCAAAGAATGAAAAGTATCTGCCAGATGAGATAAAGTATATCCTGAAAGAGACTCCGCACAACAGAGAAAAGCTTATACAAGTTATAGAAGAAGGCAAAGCTATCGGTGTAAGGGTATTTGAAAAGACACCAGATGCATTGCTGAAAGCAGTCTCTGACATCAGCATCCATAGCCAGCATTTTTGCATCACAACTTGGCTCCCTCAATTGTTAAAAGACGGCAAAAAACCAATATTTACTGAAAATGATTATAAGCATGCAAAAGCCAATAAAGTTGATTTAGACAAAGACCTAAACAGATCGTGCTTATTGACATAAACAACTCAGGCATCACAAAGCACGAGCAGGATTTTGTTGCTCATTTAAATGAGGTTCTTTATCCGTTGGCAGTTGACTATATTATCTTCAGGATCATCAGCGACAATGCCCATGAAAGGACTGCCATTGCCCAGAACATAATAAAAGCAATGCTTTTTGTCGGTCCAATCGCCCATATCCTTGAGAAATATTCACATGGTTTTGGAAAGATATTTGCAGCAAGTGCAGATGACCTTATGGGAGAGACCGCTGAACTTATGGCTTTGCGTGGCTCTGGCTTTTCCTGGAAATTTCTCCTAAAAAGGTTAAAAATATTAGTGCCAATTTTCATCCTCGCAACTTATGGCGCGTATAAGGTAGAGCATTTATTAGTCGCTGGCCATATTATCTATGCGGGAATATTGTTTGGCCTTAGCAGTGTTGCACTTTCATTGACAACTGCATTTTTAAGCATTGGGATGTATTATCATAGTGTTGAAATTCTTATTAAAGAAAATAAATTAAAGCCGCATACAAGATGGGAAAAAGTTATTGAGGCATTAAAGCAAGACTTTACTAACCCAGCAAGATTAGGATTATTGATAGGCTCTTCTTTGGCTCCGGTCACAGGCATAATTGCAGCAGTCTCTGGCCTTATGTACAACGGCTGGATTTTGGCAGCAGTAGGATCGACAGAGAGCATTGGCGCAGGCTTGACAGTAATTTTGTGGAACAAGATCTCTCACTGGAGATATCATAGAAGACTAGAAAGGAAGTTCATGAGGACGAAGAGAAATTCCTAATTTATTTTAGGCAGAAACCTCGGCACTCTTTTCATATAAGCAATATACTTCTTTCCAAATCTTTGGATAAGCTCTTTCTCCTCATATCTTGCGATAATGTTAAACGCAATTAGCACATAAAAAAACAATAGATAGCAGATTATTAAGCCAGTTAGAAAAGCCATTCCTAATGCAAACAGCATATACTCAAGATACCTTGGATGTCTGATGTAACTAAAAATGCCACTAGTTATCAGCTTGCTCTTGTATTTTCTCGGGAAAAATTCAGGTAAGCCTATTAGTGTACTGAAAGAATAATTTGTCCCTCGATACAAATCTATCATCATAGTTATTCCGGCTAAAATAATTCCTGCAAAAAACGTATAAAATGTATTAATCCGATATTGTGAAACAGTGCTATAATTATAAAAGATAAAGAAAGTGATTAAGAAAAATAGTAAAACTGGCAACATGTAATAAGCCCAACCTAATCTTCTAATTGCCCTAATTCTAGAATGTATACCCAGCCACCAAACTGGCAGTATCAACATATATACAATGTACCCAAACGCAACTGCATCAAAGATGTTCATTTTACATTGTCAATAAAATATAGAATATAAGCTTTTCCAATTAATAGTCTGACTACAAACTTACAGCAATAATGTACTCGCCAATCCCAACAGCAATATCACTCCAAATATCTTTATTATCATCAGCCCAAATTCTTTTGCACCAAATAGATAAGCAATCCCTCCCTTTACGATTGTGTTGCTGGAAACTGCAATAGTGATAGCTGTCACAGCAACTTTGGATGAGATATCTCCTGCTAATGCAAGGCTTGACATGCTCAAAGTAATTGCATCTACATCAACCAAGCCAGAAAGCAATGATGCAAGATAGATACCATTGCTTCCAAATAATATCTGACCTAATTTTGCAGCAAACAATACAAATGCAAAAAATAACCCAAACTTGATTGCAGGCAATAATGCAAATGGGCTCTTGAAATCTATGTGTTTTTTCTGCTCTTTCTTTTCTTTATTCCAGACAATAAAGGCAGCGATAAAACCAGTTAATGCCATCACTCCAAGTGGCAGTGCAACATATTTTAACAACGAACTATTAACAACAAGAACTTCAAGCAAGACTCTTAAAAACATTGTAGAAGATGCAACTACAACACCTAATACAAATGGCCTGAAGATAGCTGTAGTTCTTTTGCTCTCCTGAGCCAAGCTTGTTGTAACTGCCGTGCTTGAGACTATCCCTCCTAAGAATCCTGTCAATCCAAGGCCTTTCTCAGCTCCTACAATCTTAATCGAGATATATCCTGTAAAGCTTATTGCAGAGATGAACACGATCATCAGCCAGATCTTGTAAGGATTAAAAACAGCAAGCTGCGCAACAGTCTCGATTGAAAAGAACGGCATGACTTTTATTACATCTGCCAATATAGGCACATCCAATGGAGAATAGCTTTTATTTGCAAGGAAAGGTAAAATTACCAATGAAATCACAGCAAGCTCTAAAGTTGCATATATCTCTGCAGTCTCTACCTTTTTCACAAATCCTGCTAATATCGGCCTTGTTGCAAGAACAACAGTGACTATTATCGTGAATATTATAGCTAGCTCTTTAAAGCCTGTTGTTGTCATCGCACCTAATAAAAAGACAAGCAATGCTGCTACCTCAGTAGTCGCACCAACTTTCTTATAGATAAAGCTAGTTACAGTATATCCTGCAATCGTAATGAAAAAGACTCCTGCTAAAGCAACAATAAATAGTGTATTAGAGTTGCTTGCATTTGCAAGATAGCCAGTTATCGCACCTAGCAGCGAAATAAGTATAAATGTCCTCAGTCCAGCAAATTCCTTGGCAACACTCTTTAGCTGTGCAATCTCCCTTTCAAAGCCGACCATGGCCCCTAAAGCTATCGCAATCAGGAAATTCGAGAATACATTTAGTTCTACCAATTTGATGCCCTCTTTTTTATCCTATTAAACTCTTACTATAGATGTTAAACACTTAAAATTTTAATTACTTAACCACCCTAACTATTCTATCTAAATCCAATAAATAATAAATTCAAGTATATAAACATTACTCATACCTAAGCGCATCCACCGGTCTTAATCTACTAGCCTGCTTTGCAGGAAGTAATCCTGCAATTGCACCAATAAAAAACGCAAACCACAAACATCCAACAACAAGCGCCCAGCTAAACACAGGCTGCAAAATTGCGTATCCATAACCAACAGCTATCTGTCCACCGATGCTAGCAATAAGATACCCACATGCAACTCCAAGTGCTCCGCCTATCAACCCAAGCATCCCAGATTCCAATAAAAATATCATCATAATATCCTTGTTCTGCGCACCTACGGCCTTCATTATACCTATCTCTTTTGTCCTCTCAAGAACAGCAGTGTACATTGTATTTGTTATGTTAACTCCGGCCACAATAAGAGATATTAATGCAATAAGCACAAGCACTGCATTTATGACATTAAGTATGTTTGTAAAAGTCTCAACTGCCTGCTGGAATGTCTGGATAGAAAAATCCTCTTCTCCTTTGTCAAGGCCTTTAAATCTCCTTAATTTATCTTCAGCAAATTCTGCCAGTTCTTTGCTAGCCACAGATTTCTCGCTTCTCGCAATCCCAAACTGAAACTTATCAACAAGCAAAGGATACAGCTCTTCAAATGCTTCATCTGTGATATAGAGGTTGCTGTCATCCTGGGGATTGCCTATAGATTTATAGAATCCTACAACCTCAAAATCCTTGCCATTTATCTTTATCTTATCCCTTAATCCAATTGCTTTCTTGAAAATCTTACTTGGAAGCTGGTAATTATATCCAAGCACAACATCAAACTTATCTCCATGCTTCAGTCTTCTTCCTTTATCAAGCTTTAAAGTGAATGCCTCTTCAACAAGCTTATATTCTTCATTCTGCTTTATGCCAAATATAAACACATATTTCTTCTGCTTGTCAAACTCAGTCTCTGCTACTTTGATATAAGTAGCTGCAACTTCTTTTATACCATTTACCTTCCTCAAAAAGTCAATCTCCTCTTTCTTAAGTGAAAATGTATCATCTGCTCCTGGTGCTTGCGTTTTGCTGCTCTGGAACAATAATTTATCTCTTCCAGCTTCATTGCTGATATTATCAACATAGCTGCTTAATCCCTGTCCAAAACTCACTAGCGCAAATATTGCTGTTATGCCGATGAGTATGGAGAGCACTGTAAGCCAGCTTCGCATCTTCCTATGCAATAGGTTATCGATTGCGTATTTGAAATAATCTGTCTTCATTTCGCATACCTCAGCGCTTCAACAGGGCTCAATTTGCTTGCCTGAACTGCAGGCAATATCCCTGCAAGGCTTCCTATCAGATACGAAAACAGTAATGCTCCAACTACAAGCAGCAAAGATATCTTTGCTTGAATAAGATTGCTCCCAAGCTGCAGGCTTCCGATGTATGCAAGCCCTTTCGCCAATCCAACTCCAATTCCGATACCTATAATCCCTCCTACCATCCCTAATAATCCAGACTCAAAAAAGAACAATGCAAAAATATCCTTATTTTTTGCGCCGATGCTCTTCATTATCCCTATCTCTTTAGTCCTTTCTACGACTGCTGTATACATAGTATTCATTATGCCTATGCCTCCGACAACTAACGAGATTCCTGCAATTATATAGACAAAAAG
>JAGVZX010000005.1 GCA_018302185.1 Candidatus Woesearchaeota archaeon | reverse complement strand
TCAATGATTCAAAACAAACACTTTTTGCTGGCATGTTTATGCCGACTGCAAATGTCTCTGTAGTATAGAGAACCTTGATCAATCCTTGCTCAAAAAGCTCCTCAACAATCTCTTTCAGTATAGGAAGCATGCCTGCATGATGGAAAGCAATTCCAGAAGGCAGCACTTGCCTTAATATCCTTGTTGTGTCAAGCTTATTTATCTCAGGGCTTAGATTCTCAAGCTTTGTTCTTACAAAAGTTGAAATCTCATGATTTTGTGAGAATAAGTTTTTCTGATAAAGCTCTAATGCTTTTTTTTGACAACCAATCCTTGAGAAGCTGAAGAACATGCAAGGCAGATTATCTTTAATCTCTTTTATCAGTTCAAAATGTGCAGGCAGTTTTGGCTTTTCTCTATGTTCTCTGCGCTTAAATCGATTATGCCTTTGGTGCATGGCTTTTTCATATGTTGGGATATCCATAACTTCCTTAAGATCTTTTAATGTTGTAACCCCAAGCTCTGCGTCAAATACATTCACATGCAACGGCACTGGTCTTTCATCATGCTTTACTACCACAACTTCATGGCCTTTTATTGCTTCTATCCATCTGGCAAACTCATCTGCATTTGGAATTGTTGCAGACAAACATAACACTCTTACATTGTGCTTTGAGAATATGATTGATTCCTCCCAAACATATCCTCTTTCAATGTCATTTATGAAGTGTATCTCATCAAAAACAACATAAGATACTTTGCTTGCAAAAGGATCATTGCTCAGCACCATGTTTCTGTAGATTTCAGTTGTCATTATTAGGATAAGGGCTTCTGGATTTTTCTGGACATCTCCAGTGATTATGCCTACATTCGCTTCCCCATAGCTTCTGCAGAATTCCTTGTATTTTTGGTTGGAAAGAGCTTTTATGGGTGCAGTATAGATGACTCTTATGCCTTTCTTGAAATCCCTGTCAATGATATAATCTGCTATCAATGTCTTGCCTGAGCCAGTCGGAGCAGAGACTACAACTGACTTATTGTGCTCGATCGCTTTGATAGCATCTTCCTGAAACTTATCTAATTCTAGGTTTTTGTATTGCATAATTAAGTGTAAATACCTGCCAATAAGTGTATGTGCACAATTCAAGGATTACTTTTTTTTAGTGTGCCCGTAACTTCGTATCTGATCGATAATCAATTGCAGCATTTTTGAGATATATGCTACATAGTCTCCTTTATCTGCAATATCTAACGATTGATAATATTCTTCTCTTTTTTCAAACGGGATGAAAAACATAGGAAAGCCTTTTTTCATAAGTATAAAATTCATGATTGCTCTTGATGTTCTGCCATTTCCATCCTCAAATGGATGTATCCATGTCAATTTTGCATGGATTAATGAAGATAATTCAAAAGGATGAAGCTTATTTTTATTTGCACTATACCATTTAAAGAAGTTAAGCATGTGTTTCTTGACTTCTGTGTAAGGAGGTGGAACATGAGTTGAGCCTTGTATCTGCACATCAAAAAAACGTATTCTGCCGCCATAAACTAAGCCTGTATTTTTTGTAAGGATTCCATTCATTTTTTCAAGAAACTGTGTATTTAGATCTCCCTTGTAGTTTTTGATATAATCCAGGCATTCCTTTCCGTTTATTGCCTCATTATAATCTTGTGCACGCACGCCTGAGGGAATGACTTTATCTTTAAGGATAAGAGCCGTCTGCCTCAACGTAAGCCTATTGCCTTCAATTGCATTGCTATGGTAGGTAAAACGTATTACAAAATCTTCATTCAGTTTTTCTTTTACACTTTGAGGTATATGTTTAAGCCAGGTATTATAGCTTTCTTTTAAGTCCTGCAAAGTTTCTGCATCATGCTCTGAAAGATAGGCATAATTTGAAGATTTTAAGAAAGGCTTTGATTTATCCTCTATTTCTTTGGCATGCTTTTTTAGCTCTTCTTGTGATGGTTTTTTATCTCCTAAGAAAATCCTGATTTTTTTCCATTTATTTAAGCTGAGCCTTAGGTTTTTGGTAAGGTAGTAATACTCTTTATTATTACGCTTTATTGTTTCTATATAAGCCATAGGTTAGTGTAAGGGCACATAATATATAAATCTTTCGGTCATTTGTGCACATACAAAAAACAGTCCCTAATCAAAGTACCTAGGATCATCGCTTCTTATGGTTATTTCTGTCCTGTTACTTGTTTCTTTCCTGTCATTTGTTTCCTTTCTTTCGCTTGATGATCTTATAGGCTGTCTTTGCTGATTAACTTCCTTAGCCATCGGCTTTACTGTATTAAACTCAAGAACTTTCTTCAAGCTAATGTTGCCGCACTTCATGCACGAGAAAAACACTCCAAATTTGCCGTTCAGGATATCTAAAGTAGAGCCGCAGATGCATTTCAAGCCGTCAAGCTGATCCTGCTTATGCGCAGCGCAGACAGGAACCTTTTGGCTGTTCAATGTAGTCGCATTTTTCTGGCAGAAAGGACAGGAATCTATCTTGCTCATGCCGTATCTTTTTGGAATGTACATAAGCATTGAGTAAGCAGGTTGTTTAAATTTGTTTGGTAAAAAAAAGAAAAATTATATGCCTCTCAAGACATATAAAAAGGACGTAAAGTTTAGACAACACTTATGCCAAGTTCATGACAAATTCTTATGCCGAGCGTATGACAAGATAAAAAAACAAAAACCGTGATGGATTAACTTAAAGATAAATTAAATTTATAAAAAAATAAAAAACAAATGCAAACTTATTCTCCTGGAAACCTTAACTTACACAGTTATGATCCCAAGCTGCTCATTGAATCTTGCTGCCTGGAGTTTGCCTTGCTTTTTCTGCTCTTTTCCTAGTATCCAAGGTGAGGTAACACCAGTCATTATTGTAATCACTGTTATTTTACCTACCATGTTTTCATTGACACGAGCGCCCCAGATAACATTTGCATCATCGTCAAGAGTTTCTGTGACTAGCTCTCCAATTCTTGCTACTTCTTCAAGTGTCATATCAGGACCGCCTTCGACCTGTATCAAAGCTCCTGTTGCACCAGCATAGCTGATGTCCAACAATGGGTTGCTTAATGCTCCTTTAACTGCTTCATCTACTCTGTTTGCAGTGTCTGAGCTTCCTACGCCGATTGCTGCTACACCACCATTTGTCATGATAGCTTTTACGTCTGCAAAATCTAGGTTGACTAAGCTTGGGATTGCGATTGTCTCTACAATTCCTCTAATCATGGTTGAGACTAATTCATTAGCGACTGCAAATGCCTGCTGTACAGGTAAATTTCCTGCAATCTGGACTAGCCTGTTGTTGTCAATAACAATTACAGTGTCGCAGTTGTTTCTTAATTGCTCAAGACCAAATTCTGCTTTGTCTATTCTTGCTCTTTCGATCTTGAAAGGCATCGTTACTGTTCCTAAGACAATTGCGCCGTTCTCTTTTGCTACTTTAGCAACTACTGGTGCTGAGCCTGTTCCAGTTCCACCGCCCATGCCTGCGCATACGAAAACTAGATCGCTGCCTCTTAATGCATCTCTTATTTCATTCAAAGCTTCTTGAGCAGCTTCTGCTCCTTTTTGTGGGAATCCACCACAGCCTAATCCTCTTGTTAAATTTTTACCGATTAGAAATTTCTTTTCAACATTGATCATATCCAAGTGAGCTTTATCTGTGTTGCATGCTAAGATCTCTGCTCCCTTAATTCCTTTTTTATACAGCCAGTTTACCATATTACTGCCGCCGCCACCGCAGCCTATAACTTTAATATTTGCAGTTCCGACTTGATATTCTGCTCCGCTGTATCCATTGCCATTTTTTAATGCCTCGCTTACGAAAAATTCCATTCCTGGTCACCTCTACGTTTTTTTTGCCTCGATACTAGGTTTTTAGTATTTATCATCATAATTGCTATCGAGAATAATATAATAAAGCATACTAGTATATAAATGTTACGTTTTTGTATACTGGTGTAGAAATGATTACATCGGAGATAAGTTATAATAAGGATAAACATGCTTTAAACAGGTAGAGACTATTTCAAATAATAAAAAAAAGGCAATATCGGTACAATATAACTATTTCAATAAAGGCAAATCCCCAGAAAACTTGTTTACTAGACTATCCTCACCAAGAACGCCTATGCCCAAAGGAACAACATCTTCCAATCGCTTATTATTCACCCTATTGATATACTCAACATAATCTGTTGTGCTTTGAGCCTCTTTTGTAAACAGCATATATTTTAATTTATTTCTCTTTGCACGCTTTAATAATTCTTCCCAAGGCTTAGAATTCTGCCTAAAGATCATTAACGGTATCTTTGTTATAGGGATAAAGCTAAGGTCATTTCCTTCTATCTTCTCACCATGCAGCTCATTTTCCCGATGGAAAAGCCCGGATGCTATGCATGCAGCTGCATTAGCAGCAAACCCTATACCCAGATCTTCCTTCAATACTATTGCAATCTTCATGATTTTGTCGAGAATAATAGCCTGCTTATTAAGATTTTGTTAAGGATTTAACAGAATATTTATATAGAGAAGCAGCAAAATCTGTTAATATATTAACAAATGTTATACAAATATGATAATGAATATGATAATGAATAAAATGTTAGAATGAGACAAACAATAGATAAGATAAAAAAGAACAGCTGGTACAAGCAGGCAGGAAATGTAAAAGCGTATTATATATTTGCGCCATGTAAAAGTGCCATGTTTTGCATAGGAGCTAGGCTTGGCTTTTGGGCATTGACTAATGGAAAATATCTTGAAGCATTTGAATTGTATGACAACTTTGTTGCAATCTCAAAAAGGAACCTTGAGCTGCAAAAGAAAGATCCAAGACATATTGACAGATTTCTAAAGATTTGTGAAAAGAAAAGCTCATTACTGTACAGATATTATGAAACACTTAATAATAGTAATATTGCTCAAATGAACCTTAAGCAACTGCAAAGCTCTATCAAGAGATTAGATGGATTAAACTATGATTATTGGTGCAGTGCATTTTTCTGCGACTTATACGACCCAAATGGTGAAGAGCTTCTGAAGCATGAGTTAGAAAAAGAGAACATTAGATTGAGTGACAAAGAAACAAGCATAATGCTAAAGACATCATGGCTTAATTATGCGCAGGAAGAGAAGCTTGCTCTGTTGAATATTGCACAATTAAGACTAAAGAACCTACCTCAAGACAAAATCCAACAGCTAATCAAAGAGCATTCACAGAAATTTTTTTATGTCAATAACAGTTGGGAATCTACTTCTGTTTTAGATGAAGCATATTTCACAAAAAGACTTAGTGAGATTGTAAACCCTGAACAAGAAATAACAAGACTTACAACAAATTGGGAACTTGAGCACAAGAAGATCCAGCAAAAACATAATCTTTCAGAGAACCTCATGAATCTCTTTTATTATTTCAGACAGTTGTTTATATTAAGAGATAAGAGAAAAAAACACACATTGCTTACCAACTATTATTATGACCTATTGATGAAGCGTATCTGCCAATTGCATAATCTTCCATTTGAGAAGATGGGAGTGATCAGGGTAGAGGAAGTTACAAAAGAGATCAATAAAGCAAATATTTTGAATTTAATCTCGCAAAGAAAGAACCTGTTTCTTGAGATCTACAAGCCAAAAAAAAGCACATTTTATTCAGGAGTTAAAGCTGTTGGAATATACAACCTACTGCAAAAAAGCTATGGCCAAGTTGGGAATCTTCGTGGATTAGGCGCATGCAAAGGCAAAGTGCAGGGCATTGCAAGAGTGATTTTAGGCGAGACACATTTCTCCAAATTTAATGAAGGGGACATTTTAGTTGCGCCTATGACAAGACCTGAGTTTGTGCCGTTGATGAAAAAAGCGTCTGCTGTTGTAACAGATGAAGGAGGCATAACTTGTCATGCTGCCATAATCAGCAGAGAGATGAACATCCCTTGTATTGTTGGAACGCAAAAAGCAACAGCCAAGCTTAAAGACGGTATGCTTGTCGAAGTTGATGCAGGCAACGGCATCGTAAAAGTTATCAGGCATCTGAAGCTGTTGAGCGTGCAGAGCTTGGTTGACAAAGAGCTTGAGAAAAACCCAAATCTGGTAGAGATCTTAAAACAAGATTTGCTCAACATCACTGCTGCTGCAGAAAAATTCAAGCCTTCAATCTCGCAGCAGATAGGAAAAGAGATCAAAGTGCACACAATAAGCATGGCAATAAGAAGATATGCAGAAAAGAATAGTGTGAAATAGTTAATAGATATATCCATAGCAGCTGCCGCCAATTTAGTTGGCACAAATCCAGTAACTAAGCAAATGTTGCGACGGGCAAGGTCATTCAGTTACACAAGAGCTAACACAACACGCAATGCTTTTACATTATCACTACCATTAACTAAGTGTAGAGGAGGAGCAACTAATAATATTATCAAAGCAAGTGCCAACTGCGGCAGCTGCTTCGTAAATATTTAACATACACATACTGCAATGGAGAATATTTTTATACTTACAGATAACTACATCACAATATGGCAAAGCTCAAAAGACTTGCAAAAGAATATTCCCATAAGCTGCTTAAGACTATTTTCCAGAATGAGAAAACTTTACTTGTTGCAATTATGTTTATAGTCCTGATTTTTGTATTCCTATTTCTGAGGAGGATTGTCCTGCCTATAGTCTTTATCCCAATAGGAGTATTCTCCATGTATCTCTATGGAACTACCAGAAGCATGATTGCGTTTGAGCTTGTAACTTTGTTTGCAGTCGTGACAGGAATTGCATATGGAGGATTTGCAGGAGCATTAGTAGGAGGCATCTCTTGTGCAATAGGCATGATTGTTTTTACGCATGCAGACTGGAGTTATCCGTTATGGGTTACTGCAGTTGCAATTGCTGGCTATTCAGCAAGCTTTTTCTCTCCAGAAAATGTTATTTTTGCAGGAGTCTTGCTAGCATTCTTAGTTGATGCATTCTTTTATGCACTCTATCTATTACTTGCCCACAATCCAGTCAAATTGACAATTTGGATAACTTCGCACACATTCCTGAATTACATTGCATTCTTGCTGCTTGCTAAACCATTGCTTGCGATTATGATGGCATGAGAGGATATACACAAACTAGACATCAAAATCAACCAAGAATTATTTTGTTTCCTGCCAGAAAGGGATTAAGGTATATTTGAAACCGTTTTTTCTGAGAAAACTCGACATATTTTGGGTATGTTCAGCTGGAACAATAAATACGCCATTAGCTATTTTCCTGCCATTATATTCATTAAGAAGCCCTTTTTTTAAATAGGTTTTACTGTTAATTATTTGTTTATATCCGTATAGCATCCTCCAGGCAGAGATGTTTTTGTTCCTATTTTTGCCAGGCATGACTGTAAAAAGATAACTTGCATCAGTTTTTAGCTCTCCCTTGTATTTTCCAAATAATTGTATGCCATTAGCTACAATGCTCCTTTTTAATTCATCCCATTCATTTAATTTACCGACAGTGCAATGGATCTCATTTTTTATCCCAAGCAATTGCCAATACTTCTTTGCTTTTACACTGCCATAAAACTTCTCTTTTATTTTTGCTATCTTGGCCTCTAGTTTTTCATCTGTGACATCTATAAACAGGTCAACATCGCTCTTGATATCAGCATCGCCTCTGGCAACTGAGCCAAATAAGATTATTTGCCTTATCTTATAACATTCGTCAATATTCTGGATCAAAAATGACGCAAAATCCGTTGCATATGCTATCAGCTTATAGTTCATGTTTGCTCACCTTGCTAAAGATTTCTTTCAATCTATTGAAATCTCTGATTACCTTTTCCAAAGTATCTTCGCTCTGCCTCTTCCCATAACAGAGTTTGTTTCTTATATTTTCAATATTTCTGACCAACTGCAATATTTCCTTTTTGTCTGGAAAATCAAAATGGAATTTATTCTCAATGCTTTTCTCTGACTTAAACCATTCATGCTTTATCACAAAACCAGGGTCGATAAGATTATTCTCATGCAGTAGGATCTCCATCATATCAATAGCGCCTGCAGAAGCATGGAAGCCTATCGGCCTTTGCTTGGACACTAGCCCTTCAGTTATAGCATCATTTATCTCTTTGGCGCTTTCCTTCAGGTTTTCCAGATGGCTTTCTATCCTCATATGATTTAAGAATATGTGACTAGATATATAAATTTTTCGTTACTAAGTCGCATTATGTAACTAAGTAACCTAATTTTATGCGACTAAGTAATAGAAATAAGGTAAAGATATTAGAATTGTATTTCTTGCAGTTAGCAAAACCGTTGCTGACAATAATGATGGCGTGATATATGTTCTCGAATTATAAGAATTCAGAATTTACTTTGGTAATTTAATAGTTATATGGTCAAATTGAACAGCTTCGCCTGACTTAACTAATCTGTCATGCTCTTCCATATTCCTTAAAGCTATTTCCTGATATAATTCTGCACGAGCCTTATAAGCATCTGCAAATTTTGGATTTATTTTAATTGCATCAGTTAATGCTAAAATAGCATTGCTAAAATCACCATGCATGCTATAGATAGTACTTAACATGGCATATGCCTGTTCTACAATGCCCCTTGTTTTATCCATAGGATTATTATCTGCTAAATTAATTGCCTTGTAAATATCTAATACGGCTCCAGCATGCAATAGAGCTCCAGCAGACTTTTTTTTAACAGCATAGCAGAAACCTCTTAGCATAAATGCAGTGCTTAAAGTAGGGTTCAATGCAACAGCCCTTTCACTGTTTTCCAGGGCTTTATCATAATCACCTTTTAGCAGATATATGCCAGCGATACCTGGATAAACGTCTGCATAATTTGGATCTAATCTAGCAGATTCCTGAAAATCATGAAGTGCGCCAGTGATGTCAGTATCTTGTCTTGCTATCCCTCTGTTATTAAATACTCTGGCTAAAACTTGTTTTCTATCTAAAACATTCAACAAAAGTCCCTCTGCAATATGCTTTGGCTCAAGGTTAAACATCTCAATATATTGTTCCTTAGTAACTTCAACTCCGCAATCTTCTGCCATAGTTGGATCCCAGTAAAATGACCTTTCCCCAAATGGTTCCCATATCACAGAAATATGCCTTGGAGTATTAACTGCTCTGATAGGTAAACCTAATGCTTCAGCGACTGACAAATATATTAAAACAGGTGGAAGGCATGATATTTCATCTGTTTCAAAACCTTCTTTAATAAATCTCTCACCATCACCATGCTTTACTCTAAAACCTGCTTCTTTTATAATACCATCAATTGCTTTAAATTTTCTAAACCCATCAAATCTATCATATTCTGGCTTTGTATCTATCCACTTTTTTGCTTCATCGATTATTTTCTTTAGTATCTGGTAGCTTTTTAGAGTAACACCTAGACCGGCTTCTTTTGCTATATCGAGCGCAACATAGCCAATGTTGAATCTAGCATCATCAATTCTTTGGATTATTGGCGTTTTATCTGCCAGATGCTCTTCTAAAGTTAATTGAGTTTGTGGATTTGGTTTGCGTTCATCTGTCATTAAACTCACCTTTAAGTGTTAATCCCTTTTCACTGCCCTTACCATATGCACAACATGGCCAAATTTTCTTGAGGGATTTTTCCTGTATAATCTAAGCGCATATTCTGCAGATATTGCAAGTGGCCCTAACATTTTTTTCAATTCGTCACCTGGAAGCTTTGTATAAGGTGGTTCCATATCGATCGCTAATAGTCCAGAAACTTGCTTGAAATCATAGAAATCAAATTTCACACCATATTTTTGTTCAGCTGCTGCGTAGCCTTGCAATACTTCCTCTGTCTCTGTCTGTAACTTAAAACCTGAAAAAAGCTCTTCAAATTCATAGCCAGCTTTCTTGATCATTTCACTAATTGCACCATATGGCACTCTGCCACCTATAGCGCAGATAACAGAGCCACCATCATTAAGCACTTGTTTAGCATCAAGCAACAATGCATAGTGAGATAACAACAAGTACTTTACTATATCTCTATCAACAGCTTTGCTTTCATCAAGCTTTACCTTTCTGGCCAAAGATTTATTATGAAATGTAGCTGCCCTATATCCTTGATCTGTATTTCCATTTGGTATATTAGGAAGATTTTCATAGACAACATCAACTTTCAAATCCTTTAATCCTGAACACAAGTTACCATGCCTCGCAATCATTTCGCAATCTGATTCTCTGGCATCCAAGTAGCGCCTTAGATTTTGTTTAGCTACTCTAAGTGCTTTACTCGAAATATCTGTAATAACAATCTGTTCTAAATCATGAAATGCTTGCAATGCACCGATTGCATCAGCACCATTTGATGTCCCTATAGCAGCGAATGATTCTATTTTTCCCTTTTGTGATGCATCGCCAAAAGTAGATGGATCATCTTCAGGTGAGTCTTTCCAGTAGATTTCATTTGCCAAAAGATCAAAAGCCATATATGCAAATGCCACCCAATTATCCCAGACATTAGGCTGTATAGGATAAGTATCATCTGTTTCTGTGATTAATATAGGACCAGCTGGTTCAGGCCAATCTGGGTTTAGTGTTTCACCTGCTTTTAAGAAAACCTGCCTATCCTTCTCTGCTGTTTTGTTGGGTAATTCTCTTTTAATTCCAACTTTCAAAAGTTCTCTGATATCTGTTTCCTTTTCTTTGTGTATATTTCTTTGTGTCATAACTCTAAAGTAGTCTCGTCTTGGATATAAGAATTTCACCAGATATATCTGGTATATGAAGAAGCTGAGTAGAGGACAAAAATAGTCTAAATTTAGTAGATGATACAAATAATAGATAGGGTTAGCCTAACTAAAACAGGAAAAACTTTCAGAAGAAGAAGAATCAAACCTTCTTCGCCATGCTATTTATCATCTTGTTCTCTGCTTTCAGAAGATGCTCGCCGCAAGTTGCGTGATTCAGCTTTAATGCAGAAGCGATCTTATCAATAGTAATTTTTCTAGGAATTTCATAATACCCTTGCTCATATGCATAACTAAAGACTTTCTTCTGCTGCGGAGAAAGCAAAGTATTTGCAAACTCAACTTTGCCGATATAAAGGACTTCCAGCTTTCCGATCTTGCTTATTTCATGTCGCATCGGCTCGATTGATTCCCTATCAATAATGCCAACATGCCAGTATTCCCAACCGCCATACACAGTGTGCTGCTCGATAAAGAAGCCGTGGTACTTTTGTATCAGGTTCTGTACAAAGCCTGTCTGCCTTAAGACAACAAGCAGCAATAGTGTATCCTTGCTTCTTTCGATCTCCTTAGTGACTTTATAGGTTTTTGATTTCTGCAAATACTTGATGATCGCATCAAAATCCTTTTCATTACCAGTTATGTAATAGAAATACTGCTTCTCACGAAGATGCGTACTCTGGATGTCAACAACAGTGATATGGTGCTTAGGGTATTTTACACTCAAACCTGTTTCCGAACATCCTCTATGCCTGATCTTGAAGCTGAATTTGAACATAAGAAGAATTTAATCGCTTGAAATATAAAAACTATTCTGTTTGAAAAAGTAGAAATAAATTTAAACTGCAGTAACTAATCACATTGTAACATGTCATCTCTTTCACAAAAGCAATGCATTCCCTGTACCATAGGCACTCTTGCATTAAAAGGAGAAAAGCTCAGGCAGTTTCAGGTGCAGATTAACAGTGAATGGAAGATAGTAGAAGAGCATCATCTGGAACATGAATATAAATTCAAGAATTTCAAGGAAGCTTTGAAATTTACAAACAAAGTTGGAGAATTAGCAGAACTACAAGGCCATCATCCAGATATTTTTTTAGCATGGGGAAGAGTAAAGATAACTCTTTTCACGCACAAAATCAACGGATTAAGTGAGTCTGATTTTATAATGGCAGCTAAGATTGATGAGTTAAAGTAATAATGATGATTCTAGAATTTCTTCCAAAGCATTTAAAAACAAAAGTATTTTACTGTTTATTCTCATCTATAAACTGAGCAGTTGTCCTTACACTCACTAATTTCTGGTCTGAAAAATCCTTATCCTCTGTCCATATAAAATCTGCACTTATTAAAAGCGCGCAAGCGATATAATCTGCATCTTTTACATCTCTTTGTTTTATTGCAGACGATGACTTTTCAAGATATCTCTCATAGCCTTGATGATCCAGCAAAGTGATGAAGACAAGCAATGCCTCAAGATAGATATTGAATTCTTCAAATGTCCAATTCATCTTAGCACAGATATCTTGCTTATACTTCTTGATCTCATCAACTGCAAAAGAAGGCGCATAAAACAGATGATTGTAAGAAGTTAATATGACAATCTTTCCGCGTGAGCCCAATAATGCTGCGATTATTATATTTGCATCTACGACTATTATCATCTAGCATTTACCTTCTTGCCTAACCGTATGGCAAATTCTTCTATCTCCCTCTCGCTTAATTTTGTTGAGTCAGCAAGCTTATTAAGTATGCTGAGGGCTTTTAATTTTACCATCACTGCTTCCTTCATCACAGCACTCCATCTGATCTCATTATGTTTTTTCATCTCTTTCCAGAGCGGCTCCTCTATTGTTACGGTCATGTTATGTGGCATAGTTATCACCTTTTAGGTATTCTACGTGAATTCACGTAAAACAAGTATTTAAATGTTTTGGTGTTTTTTGACAATTTTTTATAATCGATTTCTTCCAAAGCATTTAAAAACAATCAGTCCTAACAATCTATCATGGCAGACCAGCAAGCAATCATTGATGAAGAGGCAGATGATTTATTGATAGAAGATGATGCAAGAGCTGATGGAACCTCAGATAACCTAAATATAATGCCAAACCACGAAGAGATAATATTCAAAGACAAATTTGTAGAACGCTATTCACAGCTCACTGACTTTGAAACATTCAAAAAATACTCATTAAGCTTTTTGCGCAGAACTATTAGAGTAAACACATTAAAGATTTCTGTTGCTGAACTAAAAAAGCGATTGAAAGAAAACTGGAGATTGACCCCAGTGCCTTGGTGCAAAGAAGGCTTTTGGATAGAGAATATCAAAGACGGAAGAAGAGACATAGGCAATCTTGTCGAGCATTCTTTAGGTTATATCTACATCCAGGAAGCAAGCAGCATGATCCCTCCGATTGTCCTAGAGCCAAAGAAAGATGAAATGGTATTAGATATGTGCGCTTCTCCTGGCAGCAAGACAACACAGATCGCCCAATACATGAAAAACACTGGCTTATTGATAGCAAACGATTACAAAGGGATGCGCTTAGCTCCATTAGGCATGAACATCCAGAGGATGGGGATAACTAATGCTGTAATTACATTGATGGAAGGCCGTTATTTTTCAAACTTCAAGCAAAATCCTGTTTTTGACAAGGTTCTTGTAGATGCGCCTTGCTCTGGCACTGGCAACATCAGAAGATCACTGAAAACTTTGCTGATCTGGAACCCCGATATGATAAAAAGATTATCTGGCTCACAGAAACAATTGCTGAGGACAGGTTTTGAAATACTGAAACCTGGAGGAACATTGGTCTATTCCACTTGCACATTAGAGCCAGAGGAAAATGAAGCAGTAGTTGATTCATTATTAGAGCAATATCCAAATGCAAAACTGCAGAAGATTGATGCAAAGAAACTAAAGATCAACCATTCTCCTGCAGTATTGAAATTTGAAGACAAGGAATATTCAAGCGAAATCGAAAAATGTTTAAGGATATTTCCCCAGGACAATGACAGCGAGGGTTTTTTTGTCGCAAAGATAAAGAAGGAGAGCTAAGTATGCAAAACTGGCAAAAACTATCCAAACTACCTAGAAAAGATCTGGAAAACCTGCAGAACCAGAAGCTAAGAGAATTCTTCAAGCTAAACTTTAATTTTCATCCTTATTACAAAAAGTTATTTGCAGATAATAACATTGACCCAAATTCAATCAAGACAACTGAAAACCTAAAAAAGATTCCTTTCACGACAAAACTAGACTTATTGCCAACAAAGGAAAATCCTAAAAAGTTCATGGACTTTGTGCTGCAGCCTGATGAAGAGCTGATAAAAAAGCATTTTCCAAAATATAGATTATTATATTGGGCGCTTGAGAGCAGAAAGAATTTTAAGGATTTTCTCGAGCATCAATACAAGCCTGTGCACATGCACTTTACAACAGGCAGAAGCGCAATGAGCATCCCTTTCTTGTACACGCAAAAAGATGTTGAGACTTTGCAGGAAATAGGCTTAAGACTGATGGATGTCTTTGATGTTAAAAAAGAATCCATTGCAGTGAATGCATTTCCATATTCTCCTCATTTAGCTTTCTGGCTTGCATATAATGCATTATTTGCAGCAAAGATTCCTGCACTACATACAGGCGGCGGCAAGATAATGGGCACAGAAAAGATAATGAATGCAGTTGAAAAGATGAAAGCAAATTTAGTCATGGCAATTCCTGGGTATTTTTATCATCTGCTGAGAGAATCAGTTGAGAAGAAAAAAGATTTCTCTAGCTTAACTCATGTTATTTTTGGTGGTGAAGGCATTAGCTTAGGGATGAAAAATAAATTAAAAGAATTACTTAGTGATGTCAATGCTCAAGAAACAAAATTATTATCAACCTATGCATTTACAGAAGGAAAAGCTGCGTGGGGAGAATGTTTGCTTGAGAACGGAGAAAGCACAGGCTACCATCTTTATCCAGACTTAGAGTTTATTGAATTAGTTGATCCAAAAACAGGAGAAAGAGTCAACGAAGGAGAGCAAGGAGAGATTGTCTACACTTCTCTTGGTTGGAATGGAAGCGTTGTATTAAGATACAGGACAGGAGATATTTGCAAAGCAATGTATTATGATGCATGCCCTGTCTGCGGAAAGACTGTACCAAGATTAGATGCCAAGATTCATCGTGTTTCTGAATTTAAAGCGATAAATCTTACAAAGATAAAAGGCAATCTTGTAAATCTGAATGAATTCAGTGAGATTCTCCACAGCTTTAAAGAAATCGGTGAATGGCAAGTTGAACTAAAAAAGAAAAACAATGACCCTTTTGAGATTGACGAAGCTGTTGTCTATGTTGCATTAAGCAAAAAATCAGAGAAAAAGACAGACAAGAATGAATTAAAGCAGCATCTACTGAAGAAGATAATAGCAGAGATGGAATTCACTCCAGAGATCGTGTTTAAAGATTTGAAAGAGCTTGAGCACATGCTTGGCCTGCACACTGAGCTGAAGGAGAAACGGATTGTTGACAGAAGAGAGAATAAATAACATCATGTTTTTCTCGATTGAAAAAAACTAACCAAAAAATATATAAAGCACCTAATTAAGTTTTTTGTTATATACAAAAATAGTTTCAAAAAAAGGTGTTGTTGATGCTCAGTATTGTAAAGAAATTCATAAATAAAGTTTTCTCTAACATATTTCGAATTAAGAAGCATGTCAAGCTTGGCTTATACGGAAATCCAAACTCTGGAAAGACAACTTTAGCGAATAGAATCTGCCAGGACTGGCTTGGACAAGATATGGGCGATGTTTCTAATATTGCTCATGAGACAAGAGAGATACAGATAAAAGAGCAGATCAACATAAAGAAAGACGGCAAAGAATTATCATTCAATCTTATTGACACTCCAGGGATTGCAACAAAGATAGATTACGAAGATTTTATGAAACACGGCTTGAAAGAATCAGAATCAAAAGAGCGCGCAAAAGAAGCCACAAAAGGAGTCATTGATGCGATCAAATGGCTTGATGAGATGGATGCTGTCATTGTTGTTTTAGATGCAACAAAAGACCCTTACACACAAGTAAATATAACTATCTTGGGAAATTTAGCAGCTAGAAATATCCCTGTACTGCTTGCTGCAAATAAAACTGATCTGAAGAAAGCAGATGTAAAGAGAATAAAATCAGCATTCCCTCAGTATGATATTGTGCCAATAAGCGCAAAATACGGTAAAGGCATTGAAGAGTTTTATGAAGGATTGTTTGTACTGGTTGGAAAATAAGATTAAGATAGTTAGATAAATTATAATAACTAAATTAAATCAGAGGAAATCAAAATGCTAACCCTTGAATTTTTGCCATATGCTGAAATTGAGAATCTTAGTTCGCTTGGAAGAATCAGAAAGCTTCTGACCATGGCAAAAGATGACAAGATTGTATTATTGCAAGGCAGATTAAAGAAAGAAGAGGAAGCTGAGCTCATAAAGACAACAATGGAAGAGATAAACAAGGATTTTAAAGGAATAGAGCTTGCAGTCATCTACCCTGAAGAGGGTGCAGGAAGCGTTGCTGCAAATAATGCAGTTGCATCATTGAAAAAGATGTTTGTCAATTATTTTCTTGGCGACAGGATCGGATTCACTATTGTAGGACCAGCTAATATTGTCAAGGATATAAAAAAAGACCCTAACAAAATACAATTGTTCACTGAAGAAGCAAAGAACGGAAAGAAGAAAAAGAACGGAAATGGGAAGAGTAAAAACGGAAACAATAATAAAGACTAAAGTTTTATATTTATAATTAACTGTTTATTTATTAAGTCAATATCTAAGAATGAGGATTCTATGCCACACCAATGCGTAAGATGCAACAGCTTTTATGAAGATCAGGATGAGCATATAATAAAAGGCTGCACTTGCGGAGGAAAGCTTTTCTTTTTTGTCAAGCCAGAGTTTCTTGACAAGGCAAAACAGCAGGTAGCAAATCTTTCTTTGGTAGAGAAAAAGCAGATTGAGAATGATGTTTTTGACATCATGGGTGCAGAGTTAGATAAGGAAGCTCCTGTTATTCTTGATTTAGAGAGCGTCAAAGTCATTAAGCCAGGCAAGTTTGAGATAGATTTAGTGCATCTTTTTGACAAGCAGCATCCAGTCATCTACAAGCTTGAAGAAGGCAAGTACATGATTGATATTGCTAATAGTATGGAAAAAGTAAATGATGTAAAGAAAAGATAAAACTTTTAATAAATCAAAAATAACTTTTAAGAAGATTATTTCTCATCCTTCTTGACTTCTTCCCTGTCAATGACTATCCTTGCGATATTGCAGATCTGGTTTTCCATCTCTTTGATGTTGCTTATGACTTTAAAGACGTCAACAGAATTGTGCTTTTCAAAGAAGCCATCGCATTTGTTAAAAAGCTGCTCTCTGGCTGCAGCAACAGTATCTGCTAATTTTCTGTCACTGTTGTAATGCGCTTTCATAGCATCAAGATAGGTCTTTTCAACTTCCTTATATATTTCCTTGAGCTCTTTTGTATTCACGTCTTTGCCAAGGTTCTTTAGATGCAAACAGATATTTTTGCTGTTGTCAGCAATATTCTCTAAATTTAATGATAAGAACCATGATGCCATACCTTGTGTATTTGTTATCTGGAATTTCTCTGCAACCCTAGAGTCATTCAATGAGCTTTTTAAGATCCTGCACATCAGGAAGTATAATTTGTTGACATCAAAATCACGGTAATAGACGCTTTCATACATATTTTTGCCGTCTATACTCTCAATAGAATCTTGGACTATCGACCTTATTATCATGTCCATCCTTCTTACGGTTTTATCAACAGAGATTTCCTGCAGATTTAAAAGATCCTTTGCAACGATTCTTGTGCTGGTTAGCTCAGATATTTCCAATGCAACAAAGTCATGCAAAATCTTTCTGATATCCTTGACTTGATCTGCCAATCCATCGCCATGTATGACTATAGTATTATAATTATTGATGTATGCAGAAGTGATTTCACGCTGGATTGTAGTCAGGTCCTTTTTCTCAATATTAATAGAGATCTCTTTTTCCTGCTTGACTTCTGGCTTTGTCTCTGGAGTAACGACAAGCTCCTTATCAGATTTTTCCACTAAGTATATGATATCCCCTTTCTTAAGATTGTTCTTATCCAGCCAGCTTTTCGGCAAAGAAATAGTGTGTGAAGCTGCTCCGCTCTTGACTAATCGTCTTATCTGCATGATAAACACCTTTTTTTGGCAGTAATTGCCTTAATAGTCTATAAATTTTATTTGTTTTTATTTAAAATCACTTGTATTTCAATTAATTCTCTTTATTTTATAGCTAAAAATCCCTTTACTCTGCCTCTTTTGTATATACAACACGTTAGTATGACCAATAGGTATATAAATATTATGGTTCTTATAGATATTAGATAAAAATGTTCC
>JAGVZX010000004.1 GCA_018302185.1 Candidatus Woesearchaeota archaeon | reverse complement strand
ACCATTAACTATTCGTAGAGGAGGAGCAACTTTTTCAAAATACTATTGAGTGTTCGTCGGCAGTCGCCACGGCTTTATAGTATTTTATCACACTAGCTAAACAAATACTTTAATTTTAAAAATTTAGTTTTAAAAAAATTATATTCCAAGAGGCTTAAGAGAGTAAAAAATATGCGAAAGAATAGAATTGAAAAATATTATCTGGAGATTTCAGCAGCATTTTTAGGATTAATCATATTATTTGCGCTTCTAAATATAGCCTCTATAATCGGGGTTAAGACTTATAATTACATTAATAAGTACCATTATGGGGACGAAAATTATGCAAAAGCTTATCCTGATAAGTCTATAGGTGAGATCCATGGCATCTTAGAAGAGACTTGGCCAATAAAATATTCTTATGAGCCATATACTCAATTTAAGCATAAAGAGAGAACGGGTATTTATGTCAATGTTGATAAAAGAGGGTTCAGACCTGTCGGCAATCAATGCGCAATGCCATTATCAGACAAGAATTTTAATATTTTCATGTTTGGAGGATCTACTACGTTTGGTGTTGGTGTAGCTGATGATGAAACTATATCCTCAAGGCTGCAAAACAAGCTTAATCAGCCATTTTTTCCAAAAACAACAAAAGTATGCGTATTTAATTTCGGAAGAGCGCATTATTTTAGCACTCAGGAAAGGATCATTTTTGAAAAGCTTATGTTGGATAATAATATTCCTTCAATGGTGATTTTTTTTGACGGCCTTAATGATTTTTTTTACGCATCTGCCGATCCAAAATACACTAATAGGTTTATAGACTATGTTGAAAAGGAGGGTGTCATGTCATTCGAAGATTTTTTAGGAAGGTTTCCGTTTTTTAAAGTCATAAATTTCATTCTAAACACTATCTCTGAGAAAAATAAGGATTCTAGGTATAAACCGGAAGTCATTAGTGCTGCTGTAGAAAGATACAAAATGAACACTAGACTGGTATCTGCATTAGCAGCAGATTTTAATATAAGCACACTGTTTGTTGTACAACCAGTCCCTTCGTACAATTATAACCTATCTTATGATGTCTTTAGCAGTAGCGTAAATGGGTTAGGATTTATTAATGCCAAATATGGGTATGAATTGCTGAAGAAAAGTAAATTAAGCAAGAATCATCTATGGCTAGGCGATATACAGATAAATAAAACAGAAAATTTATATGTTGATTCTGCTCACTACACTACAAAATTTTCAGATGAGATAGCCGATGAGATAAAAGAAGCGGTTATGGAAGATAAAAGATTTATAAATTATTGGATTGAAAACAATGAAGAATAAATCACTGCTTTTGGAATTGTGGGATTTTTTAAAAATCAGAAAAGCATGGTGGCTTGCTCCGATAGTCATTATGCTTATATTAGTCGGATTTTTGATTATTTTTGGGCAAAGCAGTGCATTGTCGCCATTTATATATGCATTATTTTAGAATTAATAATGTTTCTTGACTTCGCTCTTCATCCTGATATCAAAGATAAACTACAGAGATTTTTTCAGTTTTAAATCTCTTGCTAATGTTGATGCACGGTAAAGACTTTCTACTGTGCCTGCATCTGTCCAGTTGCCTTCAAAGAGATGATATTTAAGTTTACCTTGTTTTAAGTATACAGTGTTTACATCACTTATCTCCAGCTCATCTCGTGCAGAGCGCTTTATTGTTTTGATTATGTCAAAGACCTTATTATCATAGAGATATAGACCAGTAACAGCATAGTTTGATTTTGGCTTATCTGGCTTCTCTTCTATAGAAATAACTTTATCACCTGACAATTCAGCAACACCAAACCTGTTAGCATCGCTGACTTTCTTAAGGAAGACCATGCCACCTGCCTTAAATTGAGAGAGCGCTTTTTTAAGCACTGGCTCTATATTATGGTCAAATACATTATCTCCGAGAATTACAAGGCAGTTATCATCTCCTACAAAATCTTTGGCGAGGCGAAGCGCATGAGCTATTCCACCTGGCTCATCCTGTACCTCATAACTGAGCTTCACGCCAAATTCTTTACCTGAGCCAAGCAGATTGACAAAATCACCTGCATGGCCAGTGCCAGAGATGATCATGATGTCTTTGATGCCTGCAGAAACAAGAGTGCGCAAAGGATAATATATCATCGGCTCGTCATATACTGCCAACAGGTGTTTATTAGTGACTTTGGTAAGAGGATGCAATCTGTATCCTGTTCCGCCTGCAAGCAATATTCCCTTGATTTTTACCACCTTAATCTATTTTGATTATCTTATATGGTTGATGGAGATTAAGAAGCCATGTTTTTAAATGTTTTGCATATTAATTGTCATATTATCATATAAAAACAACATTTATAAATAGATTATAACTAATCTTTCTTAAGATGGAATTTGAGGACGATAAAGCCATGGGGAATTTAGGCGAGAAAACTGGATTTATATTCAGCTATTTTCTATTTACAACTGCATTATTCTTTATGTTGCAGTTCACAAGAAAGATACCTGTTTCATGGTCATATTTCCATATCATGGCAATTACATTATCAATTGTTTTTCTTGGGCATCTGATTGAGAGGAAACTAAAATGAGCCTACTAAAAGATTTTATCATCGGCTTCAAGCACGGAATGAAGAATTTTGGCCATACGATAACCATGATAATAAATTCTGTTCTTTTATCGCTTGTATATCTTATTGGGGTCGGTATGACTTCTGCAATTGCAAAAGTATCTGGGAAAAAATTCCTTGACTTAAATCTCTCAAAAAATTCACCTACTTACTGGAATGAATTTAGTTTGAAAAAAAAGCCTATTGAAGAATATTACAGGCAGTTTTAGATGATTATGGAGAATCTGAAAAATGTATATCTTAGGGTTAAGCTGTTATTATCATGATGCAAGCGCTGCATTGTTAAAAGACGGAGTGATAGTAGCTGCAGCTGAGGAAGAAAGATTTACCAGAAAAAAGCACGATACTTCATTTCCGATAAACGCAGTGAATTACTGCCTGAAGACACAAAACATCACAATAAAAGACATCTCTTATATTGGCTTCTATGAAAAGCCTTTCCTGAAATTTGAAAGAGTTCTTTCCCAGCATTTAGAAATGTTTCCGTTCAGCTTTAAGACTTTTATCAGCTCGCTCCCAAGCTGGCTTAATGAAAAATTACGCATCCCAAAAACGATCAAGAAAAAACTTGGATATACAGGAGATATTCTATTTATTGAACATCATCTTGCGCATGCAGCAAGCTCATTTCTTGTCAGCCCGTTTAAAAAAGCTGCAATCTTGACAACAGACGGTGTAGGAGAATGGACAACTACCAGTCTTGGCATTGCAGAAGACAATGAGATTAGTCTGCTTAAAGACATACGTTTTCCGCATTCTCTTGGATTATTGTATTCAACAATCACAGCATATTTGGGGTTTAGTGTGAATAACAGTGAATATAAAGTGATGGGCATGGCTCCGTACGGCACAATGGACAGGCAGAAAAATCTCTACTATCAAAAGCTCAGACAGGTGATTGACATCAAAGAAGATGGCAGCTACAAACTTGACATGAACTATTTCATATTTCATTATGCAGACAGGATGCCTTCAAAAAAACTATGCAAACTATTAGATGGCCCGATAAGAAAGCCTGAGTCAGAGATAACCAAGCGCCATAAAGAGGTTGCTGCTGCACTGCAACTGATTCTTGAAGAGGTATTGACAAAAATATTAGACCATCTGTATGATATTACCCAGACTCCAAATCTAGTGCTTGCAGGAGGAGTCGCATTAAATTGCGTGTATAATGGCAAGATCCTTCAGAATACAAGATTCAAAAACATCTGGATTCAGCCAAATGCAAGCGACGGCGGCACAAGCATAGGCGCAGCATCTTATGTCTACCACACAATATTAGGCAACCCAAGAAACTTTATACAAAAATCAGCATACCTTGGCCCTGAGTTTACAAATGAGGAGATTAAACAGTTTCTTGACATCAACAAGATAAAATGTACTGAATTTAAAGATGAGAAAGAATTAATAAAAGCAACAGCCAAGCTTATCTATGAGAGCCAAATAGTTGGATGGTTCCAAGGAAGGATGGAATGGGGGCCAAGGGCACTTGGCTCAAGAAGCATTCTCTCAAATCCTGCAGATGTAAATATGCAGGAAATACTTAACTTAAAAGTCAAGCACAGGGAAAAATTCAGACCATTTGCCCCTGTTGTATGCGAAGATGATGCATTGAAATACTTTGATTGTGACAATCCAATACCTGAAGCAGCTGATTTTATGCTTATGGTCTATCCAATCAAAGAGAAATGGAGAGAGAAAATTCCTGCAGTCACTCATGTGGATGGCTCCGGAAGGTTACAGACTATAAGAAGATTTCAGAATAAATTATATTATGATCTTATTAAAGAATTTGGAAAATTAAGCGGGATTCCTATATTAATAAACACCTCTTTTAACATCCGAGGAGAGCCGATTGTATGCACCCCTTATGATGCATATAAATGCATGATGGGCACAGGTATTGATTATATGATTATCGGAAATTTTTTAGTCAGAAGAAATGAGAATACAAAAGATATCTGGGACAGTGAAAAGTATGCGAAAGATTAATAAATGGCATTTCGTTTTAAAAAAAAGGACTATCTTGAATTAGTGTATCCTGCAAGGTGACATAAAATGAAGATTAAATGCGGCGGACTCTCTAGAAGAGAAGGCTGGGTAAATATTGATAAATATCAATTAGAATACACAGACATAATATGTGATCTAGATAAATTTCCTTACCCTTTTGAAGATAATAGTATAGAAGCAATCGAATGTGACAACGTAATTGAACACGTATTATACCCAGTAGATATGCTAAAAGAGTTTGAAAGAATTCTTAAGAAAGGCGGCACTATAAAAGTAGTGACATCGTTCTATAATCATCCGCGTAGTTATGATGACCTAAGCCATCAGCATTATTATAATTATGATGTAATGAATACGTGTTTGCCTAGATACAAGATTAATCTCAAGATCATCAATGAAAAGATCTACTATAGCAGATTTGCCCTCATTAGATGGAAATGGTTAGGGCGTCTCATACCTAACTATATAACATTCTTAGAATGGACACTGCAAAAATGAATTACCCAACCGCAGCAAGCAACGTGGTATTAAACCCAAAAGGTAATAAAAATCAGATATGTTTGTTTAATCCTGAGCAAAAAGTATGGCTTTAGATGCTAGATCCTGGAATCTGTTGCTTCTCATGTGAATAATATAATAAATCCCAATAAGCTTGGCTTAATATCTGCAGATAGTGATGTATCCTCAATATTTCTCGGATAACTATGTCATGCAATAATCACAGACAGATATTCAATCCCTAAAATTTCTTAATCTGCTCTACAAATCTTTTCGCTTCTTGCTCAGAGGCATAATTTTTCTCAACATCCTTTCTTGCATTGTTGCCCATATATCTACGCAGTGATTTGCTTCTTATAAGCATCCGAAATGCCTTGATCCACTCATCCTCAGTCTTTACAAGAAACCCATTGGTCCCATGTTTGATATAGTTCTTATTGGTGCCGACCAAGCTGACAATTGCCGGAAGCCCTACTGCCAAATATTCCATAACCTTAAATAATCCTTTATCCTTATTATAATCTTTATCTTCTACAGGTGCAACAGCTATGTCAAAATTTGACATTAGCTTTGAAAGTGCCTTAGTGTCTTCCCAATTGAAATTTGTAATAAACTTAACTTCAAGCCCTTTTATTGCATTAAACTTATCATACAGCTTGCTGGAATTTACAGCCCCTATAAACATGAACTTTATCTTAAACTCATTAGCTAATTTTTTGAATATTGGCAAAAGCAGCAACAGATTGAAGTAATGCGGTCCTCTTGCATTCCCTACCCAACCTATAGTGACTCTTCCGGCAATGTTACTGATGTTATAATCTTGTTTTTTAACATATTTTGAGATGTTGATGTTATCATTATATATTATAATATTTTTGTTAAATCTCCTGGCTATCTTGCCTAAAGATGGCTCAACCATGACAAGATCAGCGCACCTCGCTATAAGTCTTGCTGCAGACACCATATATGCCTGTTTTAGCCTCTCCAAAAATGAATAGGTAGATTTAGGCATTCTTCTTACAAAATAATTATCACAGGTATCATAAACAACTTTCTTTCGTAGTAATTTTGCCATAAGCACAAAAAGAAACGTTACAGGATCAGATGTTTTTGTAAAGACAAGAATATCTGCAAAAAATAGGTTAAACAGTCTCGTATGATAATTTATAACACCTGTTGGAAGGAAGACCTTAAATTCCATATCTTCCGGAAAATTATTTACTATATTCTGTACTCTTAACCTAATTGTCGCTAAGCCATATCCTGCACATGGAAAAAAATACACTTTTTTTGCTTTTACCATAACAATGACTCAGATTTACATATATATAAATTCTTTCCAAAAATTGGAAAATTTTATATACCATTTCCTTAATTCCAAATATAGGCAATCATATTGAAGGTTATTTATGTCTGAAAAAAAAAATTATCCGGATTGGCTCAAAGTCAAAGAATGCAGGACTGTCACCACTTATGACATAGACAATAGAGTGAATGGGTTCCTGGTGGATCTGCTGAACATAAATGATGACCTGATGAAGACTAGAAAGAATAAGCAATTTACACAGTTCTACATGTCAACAATGAAGAAAGGTGACTTTAAAGGCCTGCATATGCACCCGACTAAACTTGATGCATATTGCTGTGCATTCGGCAGGATTTGTATGGTGATATATCCTGAAGTTATCGAAAAAACTGAGATAGATACGGCAGTAATTGATGTGAATAAATTTATATATATAGAATTTGGTGATGGCTGCTACAAGACAATTTCTCTTCCGTCAAAGTATCCTCATGGATTTTTTGGCATAACTAAAGATGCAGTCTTGATAAATTATCGCGATCCTGCATGGGACCCATCAGATACACACCAATTCAGCATGAAGTCAGAAGAGATGCTCCAAGTGCTCAGAAAAAGATATTTAGGAAAACGATAGGAACTAGTAATAATCTAACTAACCCTAAACTGGGAATTATTATTATTTTCATACCTTATCTCATCAACCGCTTCTTTCTTGTTGACACCTTTGTAAAGTTTATCTGGCAAATTTATCACTATACTTGGCTTATCTGACAGATTTTTATATGCATGTACTATTCTTGGCGGCACCTTTACAGAGATCGGATTAGTTTCGCCAGCTTGCATCACTAGCTTTTTACCGTATGTGCTGCTCATTTTATTATTGTCCCATAAATGCAATTCAAAATCTCCCGGACCTATAAATATAAAGAAATCTGTCTGGTAAAGATGCTCATGCGGTCCTCTGACAACACCTGGTTTTACTGATGAGAGATATGCCATTTGCGGCTTTAATATGGTCTCATCTGTCCTGAATAACTCACTCAACCATCCGCCTTCATCTTCATATTTTCTCAGATTTTTTACTTCAACTCCTTGGATCATTTCTCAGAGAAAAGATATGGTTTATTTAAATTTTTTGTTAATTCAACGCAAAGCCCTTTTTTTCAAAACATTTAAATATTAACAATAATTCAAGAATATAAGCTTATAAAGAAATATTTATTTAAAAATTTTACCGATTAATTAGAGATTATAAAGAATCATATAATAGAATTAAGAAAAATTATATGAGGACTAACAAACATGAACGAGAAAATTTATAATATTCCCTTGTTTAAGGTACATATGCCGGAAAGTGTATTAAAACCATTAAATGAAGTTCTTATGAGCGGTTTTATAGGTCAGGGACCAAAGGTAGAAGAATTTGAAAAAAAGATAGGAGATTTTATCGGAAATCCCAATGTTCTGACAGTAAACTCAGGAACAAGCGCTATCCAATTAGCTTATAGGCTTGCAGGTGTCGGCATTGGTGATGAAGTAATAACGACCCCCATGACTAATATTGCAACAAATGTTCCGATAATAGCGGCAGGGGGAAAGATTAAATGGGCAGATATTGATTCTGAAACCGGTAGTTTAAGCCCAGACTCTGTTAAGAAAAAGATATCAAAAAAGACAAAAGCAATAATGGCCATGCAATGGGGCGGATATCCGCCAAATATGGATGAGATACATGAGATTGCGCAGGATTTTGGGATTAAAGTGATTGAAGATGCTGCACAGGGATTTGGAGCAGAATATAAAAACAGGAAAACAGGAAGTTATTCTGATTTTACAATATTTTCTTTTCAGGCTATAAAGCACATAACAACTGGTGACGGTGGGGCTTTAATTTGCAGAAACAGAGAAGATTATGATAGAGGGAAACTATTAAGATGGTTCGGAATAGACAGAGATGAAAAAGGAAGGAAAGACTTTAGATGTGAAAAAGACATCAAAGAATGGGGATACAAATTCCATATGAATGATATATGCGCTACTATCGGAATTAATCAAATGAAATATATTGAAGGAATTTTAAGAAAGACAAGGGCAAATGCAAAAAGGTTTGACAATGAATTAGAGGGTGTTGAACTGCTGAACTATGCCAATGACCGGAAATCTGCATACTGGCTTTACACGATTAAAGTCCCAGATTTGGACCTTTTCTTTTCTAAGATGAAAGAAAAAGGGATTACAGTATCCCAAGTGCATGCAAGAAATGACAAACATACAATGTTCAATGAATTTCAGGAGAAACTGCCTGGAGTAGATAAATTTGTAGATGGCATGGTCTGCATCCCTGTAGGCTGGTGGCTTAGCGATGATGATTTAAACCATATAATAAGATCAATCAATGAACTTTCTTGATTTTACATTAATGCGATATATTTAAGTATATGTAAATTCTTTTTGAGGATATGACTAATAAACGCGTGTTAAAATCCATAGCGCAAGGCGCAGGAATTACATTTATAGCATTTATTTGTACATACATATTGGCATTCTTTTACAGGATTTTGGTAGCAAGAAGCCTTGGGCCAAATGACTATGGCACCCTGATGCTGGCAGTAGCAGTTTTAGGATTTGGCAGAAGTATTTCATTGATAGGGTTGCACAGTGGAGTCAAGAGATATATAGGTTTCTATCTTGGCACCAAAGAAGCTGCAAGAGTTAAGGGCACAATAATATCTTCGTTAAAACTAGTAATGCCTTTCAGTATAATTATTTCAGGAATATTATTTATCAGTGCTGAATGGATAGCTCTTAATATTTTTCACTCACATGCTCTTGTGCCGATACTAAGAATTTTTACTTTGATCATTCCATTAAATGCATTGGTTGAGCTGCTTAAGGCGATATTTCTGAGTTTTAATAATACAGTATATCCTTCAGTTTTAGGCGTCATCGGAGAAAAGTTTCTCACATTAATATTTTCAGTTATTGCAATAGCTATAGGCAGCAATCTTTATGGCATAAGTGTTGCATACATGGCAGCATACTTGATTACTGTTGCAATAGGATTTGTTATTCTTGAAACAAAAGTATACAGCATAATAAGAAATAAAATTGTGCCGAAATACAGGTACAATGAACTTCTCCTTTTCTCTCTTCCTTTATTTTTGACAGGGATATTTACACTGGCGCTTAGCTGGGGTGATACTTTTTTGCTTGGAATTTTCATGAATGAAAAAATTGTCGGAATTTACAATGTAGCATTTCCTTTAAGTTATAGCCTGCTTATGATTCCAAAAAGCCTAGATGCAGTATATTATCCAATTTCAGCCACACTTTTTGCGCAGAAAAAGATTAAGCAATTAAGTGATACATTTAATACAATGGCAAGATGGGTATTTGCGCTGATGTGGCCGCTTTTTCTTATCATGATATTTTTTTCACAGCAGATTATTTTCACATTGTTTGGGCAGGAATATGTAACCGGCTGGAAAGTATTAATAATTGTAAGTGTAGGGATATTTATTTATTCGATAGTTGGTCCAGTAGAAACGATGCTTCAGACATTTAATAAAACCAGGTTTATATTCATCATGTATTCGTCGATAGTGATAATTAATGTTCTTATGAACTTATACTTGATCCCTATATTAGGTATGGAAGGAGCAGCCATATCCACATCATTTCTCTGGTCTGCTGTAGGCATAATTGAGATGATAAGAGTAAGAAAATTGTTACCGATAAGATATGAATTAAAATATTATGCAAAATATGTGATTAGCGGCATGATTGCATTGCTTGCAGTCTTTGCATTAGGTAAGATGATATCCAACATCTCAGGAATAGTTCTTCTTATTATATGCGGATTGCTTTTTGGCATATTATATTTAGGATTATTGATACTTATGGGTGCATTTGCCAAAGAAGACTTAATGATTATGTCAGCAATTGAAAGGCGCCTTGGGCTTGATTTGACATTTATAAAAAGGATCATCAGAAGATTTCAGGGATAGATATATGAATACTGGTTATTCCAGAAACATTTATAAACGCCTATCTCTAAGAAATATATGATACACCATGAAAATCCTGCAATTATGCTCGTACTTTTTGCCGCATAAAGGCGGTATAGAATATGTTGTTTACAGCCTTAGCAAAGAATTTGTAAAATTAGGGAATGAAGTTACAGTAATTAGTTCTTTGATTGGCACAGATATAAAAGAAGAGATTATGAACGGAATTAAAATAAAAAGAGTGAGAGCTTTTCCCATATTAAAATCCCCATTTTCATTTTCATTATTTTTTAGACTGATGAAAGAAAAGCCGGATGTGATACATCTACACCATCCGCACCCGTTCTTTCTTGAGACAGGCATATTATATGCAAAGGTATTTAGGATCCCTATAGTGTTGCACTGTCATGGCATGGAGATAACTATGAGAGGATTATTCAATATATTTGCGCAGATATATAATAATACTTTATTAAAGATAGATATGGCAATGGCAGATAGGCTGATAATGCACACAAATAGATTATTTGAGAGTTCAAAATTAGCAAAAAAATACACTGCTAAAGTAAAGGTATTGAAGTGCGGAGTAGATCTTATTAGATATTCAGGAAAGAGGAAAACTGACTTAAAAAAAGAGTTAGGATTTGAGAATAATAAGATAATACTTTTTGTAGGGCAACTAAGGCAGTATAAGAGGGTAGATATCCTGATAAAAGCATTTAATGATGTGATTAAGAATATGCCTGATGTCAGGATCATAATTGTCGGTAACGGAGATAAAGAGAATGAATTAAAAGATCTTGCTAAAAGATTAGAGATGCAGGAAAAGATAGTATTTGCCGGTTTTGTTGATGATGATAAGAAACTAGATTATTATTCGATTGCAGATGTATTTGTATTGCCATCGCCAAATCTTGAAGAAGGCTTTGGTTTAGTTGCATTGGAAGCTGCTGCAATGGAAGTGCCCGTAATTGTTACAGAAGGCGCAGGCATAAGTGAGGCATTTAAAGAAGATAATATCGGAATACTGATTGAGCCTTATAGTATAGAAGCTATGAAAAATGCAATAATTGATGTATTAAAAAATAAAAAGAAAGCAAGATTATGTGCAAAAAAATTAAAGGATGTGGTGGATAAAAAGTACGCTTGGGATAAACTTGCGATAGAATATCTTAAATTATATAAAGAGGTAATGCCAGATAGTAAATTTTAGGTAAAATAAAAAATGTATTTATTTAACTATAAAAAGATCAAAAGAATTAATTAAAAAAACATCAATAATGTGGACAAAAATGAATAAACCTATCGCCAGAAAACATCAGAATGTGATCAGAGTATTTAAGAATAAGATAATATGCCTGATAGCAAGATACTGTATTAGCAACTCTTTAAGAATTTTCTTATATAGGTTCGCTGGCGTAAAGATAGGGAAAAATGTTTTTATAGGGATAGAAACTTTTTTAGATGACCAATTCCCGCACTTAATAAAAATAGAAGATAATGTCGTCATCTCATTTAGAGCAATCCTAGTTGTGCATGATATGAAAAAAGTAGTTAGACCAATAATTATAAGAAAGAATAGTTACATAGGCTGCAGCTCAATAATATTGCCAGGTATAATAGTTGGAGAGAATTCTTTTGTAGCCGCTGGTTCAGTTGTGACAAAGGATGTCCTATCAGATACAGTAGTAGCCGGAGTTCCTGCAAAATTTCTGAAAAAGATGGATAAATCAATAAGATAATAAGATTAGACGAGAATATAAACAATAAGATTAGAAAAGAGATGAGAGAATAAAATGCTGATTTCCCATACTTCTATAACAGCAAGAATAAGTGATCTATTTAAGAGAGTTGATTATGCCAAAGATATTAGATATCTGAAAAGATATATCCCCCATAAGCACATACGATGGACAGGCTCTGGAAGAGAAGCCCTAAGGCAGATTCTGCTGCAGTCTGATTCAAAAAATGTCGGCATACAGGCTTTCACATGCCATGTAGTTTTAGATGCTATAAAGGCTGCTGGCTGCAAGCCTGTTTTCTATGGTTCTGGTGCAGTTGCTGAAATAGATGAGATTGAAAAGATAATTAAAAAGATAGATGCTTTAGTTGTGCCGTATAATTTTGGTTTCCTGCCGGAAATTGATAAGATAGCTGCATTATGCAAAAAACATAATGTAATATTTATCGAAGATTGCGCAGCTGCGCTTGGAGCAGAATATAAAGGAAAGTTAGCCGGCACATTTGGAGATTATGCATTTTATTCTTTTGGCATAAGCAAATGCATTGGTTTTGTAGGTGGCTTAGTTGCATCAGATAAACAATTAAAGTTAGAAAAATATGGATTAAAGCCTTTTCCTGCATTAAGTCTGGCAAAAACAATGATTGAAGTGATGATTGCGCCAATATTTTTTAATCCATATATCTACCCACTGGCAAGGCATTTGCTTGATTTTGAACTTGATAAACATAAATCACAAAAATTAATTATACCTAAATCAATGAAAGTGAATTTTTTTGAATCATACAGTATGCCGAAATTTGGAATAAAAGTAGTGTTAAATCAGTTTAAGAGATACGGCAAGATAATGCAGATCAGAAAGGATAATGCAGAGCTTCTTATGGGAAGATATGGTAAATATAGCATCATTACGCCTAAAAAAAGTTCTCAGCCTTCTTGGCTGTATTTTGTAATCTGTTCTGACAATAGGGCCAAATTGATCAAGAGCCTTAGTAGCAAAGATAGGATCGAATTTTCATATATGAGGACATATGCTGACTTAAGCGGTAATTCTAAAAAAGCGACAAAAGAGCAGAATAGGCATATGATATTCTCATTATATAAAAAACTTAGTTAAAATTCGAATCGCCTAAAAAGTGGCGGCTGCCAATTTTTGCGAGCACAAATCCAATAAAGTATTTTAAGATGCGACAGGCAATGGTTTAGAGTTACGTCTCCAAACCTACGAATGAAATGAATATGCCATCTAGTTACTAACTGACTAACAAAGCACGCAATGCTTTTCCATTAACATAATCACTATCAAAACGTAAAGGAGGAGCAACTCTTTACATAATCAAAGCCAGTGCCAACTGCGCGGAGGCAGCTGCATCGTAAATGTTTACTATGCAAATATATATTAAAGGCACAACAGAAAAAGTGGATGATAATCAAAGATTAAAATAACATTTATAAACTCTGGCTTAATTTATCATGCCTATCGGGGTTGTGGGGTAACTTGGTCCATCCTTTCCGCTTTGGGACGTGCAAGTTTTTGCATGCAAATAAGCGGACGATGCCGGTTCAAATCCGGCCAGCCCCATTAATATATTATTAGAAAATTAAGATTAATCGAGGGCAGCTGAGCGAAGCGAAGCTGACCATGGGTTGATAAGGGTCATAGACCCTTATGTGGTAATCAGGCCAGCCCCATTTTATAGTTATTATAATTATATACTAATCAGAAATAAAAATACATCAGCTTAACAAAAGCTTTTTAAATACACTACTATTTTAGAGAATAAGTTATGAATTATGAGTGATTAATATGGCAGGAAAAGAAAAAACTATTAAGATAGGATCTATCAAAAAATTTGGAACCAGATATGGTAGAACCACAAAAGAAAGGTTTGGGATTATAGAATTACAGCAAAAGACCAGCTACAAGTGTCCACATTGCCACTACTCAGCATTAAAAAGATTAGCTATGGGAATCTGGCAATGCTATAAATGTTCTGCAAAATTTGCCGGCAAAGCATATACTATCGGCAAGAAAACTGTTAAATTAAGCGAGGAACAACTAAAAGAATTAGAAGTTGTTCCAGAAGCTGTAGAAGAGCAGAAACCAGAAGAGGAAGAATTTGAAGAAGAGCAGTCAGTTAAATATTAATGTTAAAATATATTAAGCTTATTATACAAAATTTTTAAATTCAAACGGAGGGCCGCAAGAATTTAATCTCGATAGGGCAGTTGAGCAGAAAATTATACTTGGACGATTGAGCAAAACGAAATCGACCTTGAGTTGATAAGAGTGAAACTCTTATAGCGAAACTGACCGTGGGTTGATAAGGGCATAGCCCTTATGTGAGATTAAACTTTTGCTTCGCAAAAGGTTATGGTAATAAAATACAAATGTTTCAGTTGCAGCAAGAATGTTGCGCAGGATTATATAAGAAAAAATGTCAGATGCCCATACTGCGGCAGTAAGATACTGTATAAGCCAAGAAGCAATTCAACCAAGGTTAAGGCTAGATAAGTTGTAATATCCTATAATATAATAATTAACATAATAATCTCTGATTTGATCAAGAACATATGAGATATAAAGCGATTTTTCAAGTAGAAGGCAATCAAGAGCTATTATATAAATGCTTATCACAAGAGCAGGATAAGAAAGATCGTTTTACGCTGATAATCAGAAAAAAGCCAAAAAAACTTGAGATTATCATGTTAGCAGATGACCATATTGCACTCAAGGCAATAACAAATTCAATGTCAAAGATGCTTGAACTGTATGAAAAGCTTGAGCAACATAAACAATAAGATTATCTATTAAATATTCAAAATTCATTGAGCTATAAAATGGCAGACAAGATACCAAAAGACACTGAGCAAAAAATACAGCAACTTCAGATGCTTGAACAGAATATGCAGCAATTGTTAGGACAAAGGCAACAATATGGTGCACAGCTTCTTGAGATGGATTCTGCACTTACCGAGCTGAAAGATGCAAAAGAGAGCTATAAGATAATTGGAAATATAATGATCAAGAAGACAAAAGATGAGCTTGACAAAGACCTGAAATCAAAGAAAGAGATGGTTGAGCTTAGGATAAAAAGCCTTGAAAAACAAGAAAAGCAGCTCAAAGATAAAGCTAGCAGTTTGCAGGCAGATGTCATGAGCGCATTACAGGCAAAATCAAAGTGATTATAAGATAAATACAATAATAGATGAGAGAGAATAATATCAAAAGATATAAAAATTCTATTGGATAATTTTTATAAAAACTTGCAAAAAATGGCAGAAGAAAGAGTTCAGGACATTATTGCTGTAATAAAGGAAGTGCAGGAAGATTCTACAGTGCCAAAAAGCATCAAGCTAAAGCTACAGAAGATGGTCGAAATATTATCAGAGAATACAGACATCTCCATTAAAGTGAATAAGACTTTGCATGAGCTTGAGATGATAGATGGAGATAATAACACTGATTCTTTTGTAAGGACACAGCTTATGAACATTGCAAGTATGCTTGAGAATGTGTAATAGGTTATGGATTAAAAAAGTTTTAATGGTAAATTCTTATAAATTTTTATATACTAATGCACACTAAATTCTAAAAATGGCAACTAAACCAGAAAAATCAGGCGTCTCATCCCAACATAAGGCAAATCTTGAAAGGCAGAAGTCCAACATAAACGAGCAGATAAAGCAGCTGGAAAAGCAAATTTCTGAGACTAAATACAATAAAAAGACGCAAGGCGCAATTGGCTTGTACAAAGCACAGATTGCAAGATTAAAAGATAAAGAAGCTACTAGAGCAGGTGTTGGAAAAGGAAGCACTGGTTATAGTGTAAGAAAGACAGGAGATGCTACAGTTATTTTATTAGGCTATCCCTCTGTTGGAAAAAGTTCACTGCTCAATGTCTTAACTAATGCTAATTCACCTGTAGCTGCTTATGCATTCACAACATTGACTGTTATCCCTGGAGTGCTTGAGTATAAGCATGCAAAAATACAAGTTCTTGATGTTCCAGGAATTGTTTCTGGTGCAGCAGCTGGAAGAGGTAGAGGTAAGGAAGTTCTTGCTGTAATCAGAAATGCAGATTTAATAATAGTTTTGATGGACGTATTTCATCCTGAGCATTATGATGTTTTAGTGCAGGAAATATATGACACAGGAGTAAGAATAAACCAGAGAAAGCCAGATGTAAAGATAGTGAAGACAACACGCGGCGGAGTGAATATAGGGACTACAGTCAAATTAGAGCATCTTACAAAAGAGATGATAACTGCAATGCTGAAAGAATTTAAGATAAATAATGCAGACATCATACTTAGAGAGAATATAACTCCTGATCAGCTTATAGATGTGATAGAAGGAAGTAAGCAGTATATCCCTGCAATCGTCGTTGCAAATAAGGCAGACTTGCTAACTAAGGAGACTCTTGGTGACTTTAAGAGCAAATTATCACCTGCAAAAGCTGATATTTTTATCAGCGCAAATATAAAGTATAATATTGATAGGCTAAAAGATCTTATCTTTGAGAGATTGAATTTTATCAGGATATATCTAAAAGAAGTTAACAAAAAGGCAGACCTGGATGTGCCATTGATAATGCTGAAAGGCTCTTCTATAAAAGATGTCTGCTTGAAATTGCATAAGGATTTCCTGCAGAAATATAAGTTTGCAAGAGTATGGGGAAAGTCTGTGCGCTTCGAAGGCCAGAAAATAATGAAGCCAGAGCATGTTCTTATGGATGGAGATATCTTAGAGATACATCTGAGATAATGAAGTCAGTAAAAAAAGAATTTAATACTTGTTAGCCAGATACATTAAGTATTCCAGCTTATACTTAAATCCAGAGTTCTTTGCCAGCTTTTCCAATGCTTTATCAACTGCGCTGCCATATTGAGCTGCTTTCTTTTTTCTCCAGGCAAACTCTTTTGGGATGCCAAGAGATTCTGATATTTTTCTGAGGATGAGCTTTTTATTAGCATTATCTCCTGAACTATCTATTTTTTCTTTACCACCAATAGCCATTGCATTCAATATTACACCCCTGTCAAGATATGGTGTCAATGCAGCAAACTTTAGTTTTTTTGCAAGCGTGCAATCTCTCAGCAAGTCTCTTGCCCACATCTTTTTTAAGCCTTGCCAGCATTCTTCGTTAATGTTGTCTACATTATAGGTATCCTCGTTTTCATGTTTTGTTGCTGTAGCTGTATATTTATTTCCTGCGTCTGCATGCCTTTGATAGCCTGCAAATATCTCCTCGCTGCCTAAGCCAGAAAAGAAAACATCTATCTTATCTTTTTTTGCCTCTTTAACTGCAGCATAGACCACAGTGGCAACACCTGCTGCAACAATGTTTGTTATGTTTTGATAAGAACCTGTAGGATCATTTTTATCTGAGCCTTTTGCTGAAAATTTTAAGTCCAGTAATTTTATGACTTTCTTTAATATTTTTTCAACATCATTTAGCTCCAGCTTTATGACTTTTATCTTAAAGCCGAGCTGCTTTGCTGCTTTTTGCGCAACTATCACATCTTCTGCGTTATTATAGCCGACTGTGTAGCAGATGAAATCTATTTTGAATTCTTTTTTGAAAGTATTGCATAAAAATGCTATTGTAGTTGAATCAACACCGCCAGAGAAGAATATGCCAAATCTCTCTTTTGGTATCCTGTTTTTGACTGCAGTAAGAAGCGCTTCTTTTAATTTATTTTGATTAGAGGAATATTTAGTTTCCTTCAATTTTTTGATTGTCGCTTCCCAATCTTTTTGAGCAATCAAGGTGTTGTTCTTAACAAAGAGTTCTTCCATAACATAGCAAAAACAATAGAGAGAATAAAAACTTAATGATTTATTGTATTAGAAATAATAAGAAAAATAATATCTGTAACTAAGCTTAGTCATTCTTAACATGCACATCCATCTGCGGGAATGGGATGTTGATATTTGCCTTATTCAATGCATTGTAGATCCTTGTGTTAGCTTCTTCCCTGACCCTAAACCGTTCCTTGTAATCTGCTGCCCAGATCAGTCTTAAAATATACGATCGGCTCAGGATCCTTTAAAATGCCTTTTATTTTCAGTATCTCACCCATGACAAGATCTTTTACTTCTGTGATGCTGCTGCCATATGCAACGCTGAACGGCACCACAACCCTGATCGTAGTATCTGGCATCACATAGTTCACTATCTTTGAATCTGCTAGCTTGCCGTTAGGGATAGTTATAAGCTCGTTGTTTCTTGTCTTTATCTTTGTGCTTCGAAAGCCGACATCTATCACTGTTCCTTTTGTCTGTGCATCTATCTCAATATCATCTCCAACTTTGATAGACTTGTCAACAATCATGGAAACACCGCCGAATATGTTGCCCAAAGTGTTCTGCAATGCAAAAGCAACTGCAACTCCTGCAATGCCTAAGCTTGCCAGCAATGGTCCTATCTTGATGCCCCATGAATCCAGCAAGATCATCAGGAATATCAAGATCACGACAATATATGAAAACCTGTCTAATAACCCTATAAGCTGGTCATCTGCAGTTGACGTGGTTTTTGCTGCCCATTTCTTTCCCCATTCATGGATAATGATCTTAAGAACGCCTATCATGATATATCCAACTATCAAGATGATGAAAGTGCTGATAATGTGAAATACGTAATAACTGATGTTTTCAGGCAGAGCCAATGGTATCAATGCAAACCTTATGCCTGCTAATAATAGAATCAATGAGATAGGCCTGCTAATCTTTGAAAGGATCAGGTCATCTATCTTTGTCTTTGTTTTTTTTGTCAGATGCTTTACGTACTTTTCAAGGATATAATAGACGATCTGAGAGCCAAGATATACTGCAATTAAAACTAGGGCTGCTTTAATGAATTTGTTCTCAAGCAGATACCAATATCCGTCTGTTAAGCTGATCTTGAAGTGCCATAGAAGCATAGAAAAGAGAGATATATTTAAAGATTTCTATCTATGATTTTTTATCTCGAAAAAACAGAAACTATTATAAATGATTCTGGAAATAGACTAGAAGAATATAAGTAATAAGTAAATTAATGCAATAAGCAATAAAGATATTTAATGAATAATGACAGGTGGTTTTAATGGCTGAACAAGCAAATAAGGATGAGCAAGTAGGATTTCATAAAGGAGCTTTAGCGACATTAGCAAAAGAAAGAGAAGAGATGCAGAAAGTTCTTGCAATAGTAGAACAGCTGATGCAATTGCATATTAAAGGGCTCAAAGATCTTGGAGTAGATCTTGTTGCACAAGCTCAAGAGATGCAGAAAGAAGCTAAATCTGAGAAAAAGCCTGCAGGCAAGAAAAGACCAATTGAAGATATGCTGAGGAAGTAGATTTTCGAGCTTAGTTCTTATTATTTATTTTTTTACAATATATTTTTTATACTAACTCTTATTCTTTTAGACTATGAGATTTGAATTTAATTGCTCTGGCCATGAGAATGTTCTTTCTAGGCATAGGAATACTGTTGAGTTCACTAAAGACAAAGAGTTAGGAAAAGAAGGGGATTGCATCATAGGAGTAAATGCTGATTTTGACAGCAAGAAACTGATTGCATTTATAGATAATGTTGAGAGAATAAAAATAGTCATAAAAGTAGAAGATTTAACAGATGAGTTTTTTGCGCAGATAAACAAGGATTTCAATGATTCGCACGAGATAGTATTCAGGATAACTGTGTTTAAGAGTTCCAGGACACTTGGTATAAAGGCAACAAAAGCTGCGAAAGATATTGATAGGAGATTAGTTGAGAAGATGAAAAATGATAATGCAAAAATGAGAGTTGTTTTTGAGGCAATGGAATGAAAAAGCATCTCAGCAATAGCGAAGTGAAAGAGATAAATTTACAGTTACATAATCTGTATAAGTCAGAGAATTTCATCGATAAGAAAGATGTTGTGATATTGGAAGATGACATAATAAAGATAAACAACAAAGCTGCTTTCTTTTATTATACAGCAAATAATAATAATAATAATGTGGTAGAGGGTAATACGGCTAAATTAATCGTCCCAATATTAAAGATGATCCTTGAAAATAACCTTGATAATTATTTTTATAAAAACCTGAAGAAAGTCACTGTTGACATGGGTGCAGTAAAGTTTGTTGTCTCTGGAGCAGATGTTATGCGGCCAGGAATAGTTAGTTTTGATGACGGCATTTTGAAGGATGAGATAGTGCTTGTAGTAGATGTCAACCATAAAAAGCCATTGGCTGTTGGCAGGATGATGTTTTCTGGCGATGAAGCTAAAGCTATGGCTTCTGGGAAAATTGTTAAGAATGTGCATTGGGTTGGGGATAAGATTTGGAATTCAATGTAAAATTTTATGATTTAGCACTTTAGAGTAGTTAAAATAGAAAGGTTTATATAATAATTCTAAAGATGCAATAGATATGGCATTCAGAAGGATAGATGATATTTTAAAGGAACATAAGACAAGTGTGAAGGAAAAAGGTATTTATTTACCTCCTGAATATAAGAACTGCCCTAGTTTAGAAACTCTTAGTGATGTCGAGTTGGAAAGGATGACTAAAGAAATAAAACAGGATCTAAGAGCTGTAAAAGGAAGAATAATAAAAAAAGGAAAAACACTTGTTATTTGGCGTTATCCTGAAGAAATGGCAGCAAGTAGACCATATTATTCTGTTTTAAGAGTGGATAGAGAGGACATCCCACTTATAATAAAAGATAGGGATGCAAATGTCCATAAGTTACCTAGCCTTCATCCAACAAATGAGCCAGTAGGCACTTCTTTATTGAGAATTATCGATGCACCGACATATAGTGTTATAAGAGGAGAAAGATATGATTACCTTCAATTTATAGGAGGACCAAGGTTAGCAGATATAGATCTTGAATTAATACATCCTGATGATCTAAATGACGTATTTTATGATCTAGGAAGAGCATGTGCTGAAGCCCATGTTATAGGCATGATTGATAGAAGAAGAAATACATTGGTTTCAACGGCTGCAATCAATGGAAGCACGTTTAGTGACCTGATTCAAACTGGAGCAAGAGGCATAGTGCATATAGATACTGCATCTTCATTATATCAACCTGCATTATCAAGAAAACCTGAAAATGACACAGAAATGATTATAGAGCTTTTAGGTTTTTATAAAGATTTAATTAATTTTTCACAAAACGATTATCTTACAAAATTATTTGAAGGGTTTAGAGAAAGATACAAAGCAATGCAAAGTTATTTTGTAGAGAATAAATTGGCTGTTGTAGCACAGATCCATAGTGTTGCAGGGGATATGGCTAGACCAATTTTAAATAGACTAGACGTTAACACAACTAATATTGATAGTATGGTAAAGATACTAGAACAAAAAATTAGACATGCAATAATTTACAAAAGACATTAGTCAACTGAGCCAATCCTTCTGTTCTTGCTGACGAAGTTCATAAGCCTATTGTCTTTGACTTTGCCTGCGCCCAGGAAATCAACTGAATGTTTTTTGTCATCATCTTTTCCATCATCCTTACATCTCATGATGAGAAAGCCTGTGTTCTCATGCTCAACTTCTATGTCTTTGCCTCGCAACCATTCCCTTTCTCTTTCTTTAGAGAGCTCAAAAACATTCTTCTTTGCATCTCTGCCTAAAAGTTGGCTTCCTTCAATACTCAATCTAATCTGATTGTTATGAAGCTCGCCTATGTACATGCCTAAAGAATTAATGCGGACTTTGGAAGCATCCAATAATGCAAATTCCTTGTTGACAATAAAGAGCTTGTTGTCTTTATTCATAAGTAAGATATAACTCTTTAACAAGATAGAATAGTCTGTACCATATTGCTCTTCAAGCACGCTTAAGATCTCTTTTGTCTCTTTGCTGTTCAATATCTTTAAATTTTGCATAGTGGAAAAATAAATATAGAGCAGTTATAAAAATGTTGTGCAAAAACGTGGAACAATGAGAGAGAATTAGCAGTTATCGTCGAAAAGACAAAGATTTAAATAATAGAAATGGAATAATGATTAAACAGGCATCAGCAAAAAATAATAACAATCGCTTATGTTTTGAGGGGATTAATATGTTCAAAAACCAATTAAAGACAGTCGTATTGTTAGGGGCATTATCTGGATTGCTGATCTGGATAAGCAGTTTTTTTGGAAGCAACGGATTATTTATCGGACTAATATTTGCAATAGCCATGAATGTCGGAAGCTACTTTTTCTCAGACAAGCTTGTGCTTATGATGTATGGTGCAAAGCCTGCTTTGCAAAAAGATTTTCCTGAATTCCATAAGATAGTGAAGGAGTTGGTACATAAGGCAAACATGCCAATGCCAAAATTATATATTGTAAATACACCACATAGTAATGCATTTGCTACAGGAAGAGATCCGAAGCATGCAGCAGTCGCAGTCACGACAGGAATATTAAATCTGCTCACAAAAGAGGAGCTGAGAGGAGTAATAGCACATGAGATCTCTCACATCAAAAACAGGGATATTTTAGTTGCAACTGTTGCAGCTACCATAGCAAGCGTTATAAGCTATGTTGCAATGATGGCAAGATTTGCTGCAATATTTGGCGGAGGAAGAGACAGAGATAATAAGATGGGAGGATTAGCTGAGCTTTTAGTTTTAAGCATTTTGACTCCGTTGATTGCAACTTTGATACAATTAG